>NZ_KV806586.1:0-84587 GCF_001811765.1 Streptococcus sp. HMSC076H09
GCAAACTTATTCTGCTTTGTCAACTACTTTTTTTAAGTTGTTTATAAAATGATAATACAATATTAGGTTCGCTTAAGAACTCATTTAGTATACTATAATTTTTTATTTGTTGTCAATAGGTTTTAAAAAAATCTCAGAAAAAACTCTGAGATTTTTTAAATTATGTTACAAAGTTAATTTCCTTTAGCTTCAATTAAACCTAGTTCGCCATCTTCACGCTTGTAAAGGACATTTGTCGTATTATCTTCTGCATCTGTATAGATAAAGAAATCATGACCTAAAAGTTCCATTTGCAACAATGCTTCCTCAACATCCATTGGTTTTAGATTAACATTCTTAGTACGTACAATTCTTTGGCTTACTGCTTCTTCATCTGGCTCAGCCTCAAATTCTGTTGTGAAAACTTGACTTGCTGGAATTTTTTCACGATATTTTTTCGCAATTTTAGTTTTATTTTTACGAATTTGACGCTCAATTTTATCAACAACTAAGTCAATTGACCCATACATATCTTGTGAAACATCTTCTGCTCGTAAAGTAATAGAATCTATTAAGATTGTTACTTCAACTTTTGCGGTCTTCTCTCTGTATACTTTGAGGTTGACTCTAGTATCTAATTCTTGTTCTTCATTAAAGTATTTTTCAACTTTAGAGAGTTTGGTCTCAACATACTCACGAATAGCTTCTGTTACTTCGATGTTTTCACCACGAATACTGTATTTAATCATATGAGTACCTCTTTCTTGCGTTGTTAACGCTTTCTATATTCTTATTATAACCGCTTTCATGAAAATTTGCAAGATTTTAGCGTGCTAATGAAAAACTTTTTATATTTTTTATACCTTTTTCTTCTAATAGTTTCCTGATTTGTGCTATTGTTGCGCCTGTTGTATAAATATCATCAACAATTAAAAGGTTATCCCTTAACTCAGCCTCATTTTTTAATGTAAATTGCTGAACTTGTTTGAGTCTTTCTTCTTTATTATTAGCCGATTGCTTACCTCTATCTTTTTTAGAAAGAATATTTTTATAAGGTATATTTGCCGATTGTAGAAAAGCAATCACTTGATTAAATTGCCTATTTTGGTATCCTTCATGACTCAAGGGAACTGGCACTATAGTGTAGCCCTTATACCTTTTTAGAGCAGCTTTTATTTCTTTTGTAAAAACATCTTTCAACAAATAATCCCCTTGAAATTTAAAAAGAGAAAAATATTTTTTCATTGCTTCATTGTATCTATAAAGGGAAAAATGATTTACCTCTATACCTTTTTTACCCCAATAAATACAATCTTGACATTGTTTTTGGGGAATTTGCTTGCAACATGTTTGGCAACCCATCTCCCTACTAAGTGCTTCAAAACTACCCTTGCACGTTTGACAAATTACGTTTTGCTTTGGTTTTAGAAGCATAAGTTCCACAAAAGTTAATTGCGATAAATCTATTTCATGACATAACAAACAAGTCATTAAAATCCTCCTATATGATTCATGTTTTTAATCTCCTTTATAGCTTGGTGCATCGATTTACTTTTCCCATCATGAAGGAAGTAAAGGAGCCCTTCGGGCCTTTCTAATGCTCTTCCAACTCTTCCTGAAATTTGTACCAAGGAACTTTTCGTAAACAAATGATGATTTGCTTGTATAACAAAAACGTCGACGCTAGGGAAAGTTACTCCTCTCTCTAGAATGGTAGTTGACACTAGGATAGACAATTTATTATCTCGAAAATCTTGCACTAACTTTAACCTAGATGTGCTCTTACTTGAAACAAAACCAATTTTTTCCATAGGAAAGGCTTGTCTTAACATTTCGGTGAATACCTGACCTTCTGAAATATGGGGGAAAAATAATAACAAAGGATATCTCGTTTGTCGCTGTTTATTTATCAGCTGATATAATTTGGGAGGTAGTTTTTGTGTCTGCAAGCTTTTCTGGATACCACTTACCCAAACCATCTCGGGTATCACTAACGGATTGGCATGAAATCTCCTAGCTAGATGTAATTTTTTTAGTTCTTTTCTTGCAACTTTTCTTTCTAACTCAGTCGTTGAAGTTGCAGTCAGAAAAATACTTGTTCCGTTTTCCTTTAAGGCCTGTTTTACACCATGGTATAGTATCGGGTTGTCGACATATGGAAAAGCATCAACTTCATCAACAATTAGCAAATCAAAAGCATGATAAAATTTTAACAATTGATGTGTTGTGGCAATAGTTAAAGGGGATCTCTGATAAGAAGGAGATTCTCCATGCATTAATGTTATGGCACATCTAAAATCGTTTGAAAGTCGCTTATGCAATTCTAAACAAACATCAATTCTAGGACTGGCAATACAAACGCTTCCTCCAGTATCAATTACTTTGGCGATAGAGTGGTATATCATTTCTGTTTTACCAGCCCCTGTCACAGCATGAACAAGAAGATTTTCCTTACTTGAAATACCTTTCAACAACTCTTCTGAAACCTCATTTTGATAAGGTGTCAGTCCCCCTTTCCATTTTAAAGAATTCGTTTTAGAAAATGTTTTTTGTGGGAAATAATATAAATTTTCATTACTAGTAACTCTTCCAAAAACTATACATTCTCTACAATAATAATTTCCAGTTGGTAATTGGCAATTTTTGGCAACAGAACTAGAGCATCGAGTACAAATATAGTCGCTTCCTTTCTTTATAAAAGATGGCAAGTTAATTGCAATTTTTCTAAGTTGCTCAGATAATTGTGCTTTTGTCCAAAGTCTACCTAAATAATTTTCCATATTATTTCATTCGGATTTTTTTGCTAAATTTGAAGAATTTTTGTAAAATTTCTCTATGAACTATAAAACGATAAAATCAGACGGAATTGTCGAAGAAGAAATTAAAAAATCGCTATTTATTTGTCATCTAAAGCGAGTAGAGTCCGAAGAGGAGGGGCGTAATTATATTACGCAAATCAAGAAAGCGCACTACAAAGCCAATCATTCGTGTTCAGCTATGGTTATTGGCGAAAAAGGGGATATAAAACGATCTAGTGATGATGGAGAACCTAGTGGTACAGCAGGTATCCCTATGCTAACCGTACTTGAAAAGCAAGGCCTGACAAATGTTGTTGCCGTCGTTACACGGTATTTTGGAGGTATCAAATTAGGCACAGGGGGGCTTATTCGTGCCTACTCTGGTAGCGTAGCTAATGCCATCAAAGAGATCGAGGTAGTAGAAGTTAAAGAACAAATTGGTATTCGTATTCAATTAACCTATCCTCAATATCAAACTTTTGACAACTTCCTAAAAGAGCACCACCTTCAGGAGTTTGAAACAGAATTTTTAGAAGCTGTAACCTGTAAAATATACGTTGACCCTAAGGAATTTGAACACACAATAACTAATTTGACAGAGTTCTACCAAGGAAAAGCTTTGTTAACTGAAGAAGGGAGTCAAATTGTTGAAATTCCCTTTAAGGATGAAACCGATAAATAATAGCTATCACTTGATAAAGAATTGATATTTTACTTTAATCAATGTGAGTTTTATAATATTCTTAACCAATATCATGAAGAGGTATAGCTTATGTCAAAAATTTATAATTCTATTACAGACTTAATCGGAAATACACCCATTATTCAATTACATCATATTGTTCCAGAAGGAGCTGCAGATGTGTACGTTAAGTTAGAATCCTTTAACCCAGGTTCATCTGTCAAAGATCGTATTGCTCTAGCTATGATTGAAGATGCAGAGCAAAAAGGGATTCTTAAAGCCGGAGATACAATCGTAGAACCTACATCTGGTAATACAGGTATCGGTTTGGCTTGGGTAGGAAAAGCTAAAGGGTATAATGTTATTATTGTTATGCCAGAAACCATGTCAATTGAACGTCGTAAAATCATTCAAGCCTATGGTGCTCAATTAGTACTAACACCTGGTAGTGAAGGGATGAAGGGAGCTATTGCTAAGGCAAAAGAAATTTCTGTAGAGCAAAATGCTTGGTTACCCTTGCAATTTAATAATCAAGCCAATCCAGAAATCCACGAAAAAACGACTGGTAGGGAAATTATCGAGACTTTTGGTGAAAAAGGTTTAGATGCTTTTATCGCAGGTGTGGGAACTGGTGGGACAATTACTGGTGTCTCTCGTGCATTAAAAAAAGTCAATCCTGATGTCGCTATTTATGCTGTAGAAGCTGATGAATCTGCAATCCTTTCTGGTGAGCAACCTGGGCCTCATAAAATACAAGGGATTTCTGCAGGTTTCATCCCAGAAACATTGGCTACAGATTCTTATGATCATATCATTCGCGTTACATCTGACGATGCTATTGAAACAGGACGTATCATCGGCGGACTAGAAGGTTTCCTCGCAGGAATTTCTGCTTCAGCTGCTATTTATGCTGCTATTGAAGTGGCCAAACAAGTAGGAAAAGGGAAAAAGGTTTTAGCTCTTCTCCCTGATAATGGCGAACGTTACTTATCAACTAGCCTGTATGATTTTGAATAACTTTAATCTTCAGTAAACGATAACTAAAAAAGATTAGATATGTTGTCTGATCTTTTTTAGTTTATATCTCTTTAAATACTAGTAAGCCCTATTTAGTTAAAATATTAAAACGACAAATAGAACCAAGCAATTTCACTTGGTTCTATTGTTTTTATTGATGATTTGAAACATAGCGGTCAACTGCTAACAGGGCTGCAGCGACATCCTCTGCACTAATTTTGAATGGCATTTCATGTATTGTTTCACCTTCAATTGTTGCTTGCTGACCAACTTTTAAAAGTTCTTCATATGTTGCATCACCCAAATGGAGTTCTGCAAGTGTAGTTGGCATTCCAATCGCTTGGTAAAGATTAATGTAGCGATCAATTTCTTCCTTTGGTCTATTTTCGAGGAAAAGTTGCGTCAACGTTCCATAGGCAACTTTTTCACCATGGGTTAAGTGATGAATATCTCCACTCAAGGCAGTAAAACCATTATGAATAGCATGAGCTGCAGCTAATCCTGCACTTTCAAAACCTAAACCACTAAGTAAGGTATTAGCTTCAATAACATTTTCTAAAGCTTTTGTAACCACTTTGGCATCACAAGCCGCTAAAGCTTGTAAACTATCATTAAATAAAGTACGCTCACATGCTTGGGCAATTGCCACGCCCGCTAAAGTCTGTCTACCGCCAGCCATCGCTATTCCATTTTTTTGTAAGACTGCTCTCGCTTCAACCCAAGTAGCTAAGCCATCTGCAATCCCAGAAGCTAGTAAACGTTTTGGCGCTTGAGCAATTACTTGAGTATCGACCAAAACTAAGTCTGGATTCTTTGAATAAAAAATATATTTTTCAAAAGCTCCTTCATCTGTATAGATTACTGATAACGCTGATGTTGGGGCATCTGTTGAAGCTACTGTTGGTGCAATGACCACTGGTAAATTAACTTTATCTGCAATTGCCTTTGCAGAGTCAATAGTTTTTCCACCACCAAGTCCAATAATAAGGTCACTATTCTTTTCTTTCGCAACAGCAACGACACGATTGATTTCATTATCAGATGCTTCTCCGTTAAAGGAGACACGATGTGGTAACAAATCGTCTTGTAGATAAGATAAAAAACTTTCTCCAACGATATTATAAACAACATCATCACAAAGGATAAGTGGAGTCTGACCTAAAGATTTGATATGTTCAATACTTTGGAATAAAGCATCCTTTCCTTGTATATAGCGCGATGGACTTGCGAAAACTTTCATTCTCAACCTCTTTCTTCTTTAAAAAATTTTATGTTAAAGATACAGCCTCAAAAGTTGGCGTTCTCTGTTAAATATGTTCTGAGTGTTGACTGGCTTTCCAATCATCTGCAAAGTCGTTAACAGCTTTTGCAATAGATGGCATCGCAAAGACTGATTCAAAAATATCTGGTCCCGCGGTGATTGATTGAGCACCCTGTGATAAGGCCTTCGTTACTTGTGAAGCGTTTTTAAAACTAGCCGCTAAAATTTTGCTAGAAGAACCTGTCCGCTCTATTGCTTGCGCTAATTCCTTAATAACTTGTGTCGCATCAATATCAAGGTTCTCCATTCGGTTAAAGTAAGGTGCTAGGTAGTCTGCTCCAGCTGATATAGCCAAAAGACCTTGCATACTGGTGTATATTGCTGTGGCTGTAATATTATAACCTTCTGCTTTTAACGTTTTAATTGCTGCTAATCCATCTGGCGTAACTGGGACTTTGATATAAATGTCATCATCCGTTTCTTGGCGTATTTTAGCAGCATCATCCAGTATCCCTTGATAATCTTTGGCCACTACTTGAACATGCAAACTTGCTTCACGTCCAATAATTTCTCGAACATCACGAATGCGTTGGAAAAAATGTATATCTCCTTCTTTCTTAGCAATGGTGGGATTTGAAGTTACACCTGCTAGTGGCAGTATATGATGCCATTTTTTTATAGCTTCTAAATTTAAAGTGTCAAGTAAAAATTCCATAATAATCTCCTAAAGAGCATGTTCTGTACGTGCAATAATATCATCTTGAGTTGCCTTAGATAGGACATTAAAGAATGCAGAATAACCTGCTACACGCACAATCAAATCGCGGTGTTTTTCAGGGTGCTTCTGAGCATCAATCAAAGTCTCACGTGAGACAACATTATACTGGATATGGTAACCATGAAGGCGATTGAAGAATGTTCTAAGTAAGGCAATTAATTTTTGTTTATCTTCTTCTTTTGCCAAGGTTTGAGGGTTGACTTTTTGGTTAAGGAGTACACCGCCGACAATCTCATCAGTTGGTAACTTCGAAACTGATTTCAAAACAGAGGTAGGTCCCTTTTTGTCCATATTATGAGATGGTGAACAACCTTCAGCTAATGGAGTTCCTGCATGCCTACCATCTGGAGTTGCTAAAGTACCTCGTCCTTGGCCTACATTTGCTGAAATAGAGGACGTTCCTGAATAGCGAATACCACCGATTGGTCCACGTCCATAGCGTGTGTTGGGATATTTAGCAATTTCTTCAACATAAACATCATAACACTCACGTACTAAACTATCCGCGTAATCATCATCATTTCCATATTTTGGTGCTTCATTGATCAACATTTGACGAATTTCTTCACCACGCGGACCTGCGTAATCACTCTGTAATGCTTGCCATACTTCTAATGTGGTTAGGCGTTTTTCTTCAAATACTAATTTTTTAAGCGCAGCAAGTGAGTCTGAAAGATTAGCGATTCCAACTTGTAGACCAGATATGTAGTCATATACTGCACCACCTTCTTTTAAGTGCTTACCTCGTCCAATACAATTATCAGTTAAAGCTGAACAAAGAATATCAGGTACTTCTCTTTCGAGACTAATATCAATAGCATTCTCAACAATAACGCTCATTCGAGTTAAGTAACGAAGTGTTTTGTCCCAAGCTTCTTTAAGTTCTTTATATGAGGTCATCTGGGTGAAATGCCCATAAGAAGGCGCAAATCTCTTCCCAGAAGCCGGGTCAATGCCATTATTCATTGTAATTAATAACACTTTAGGGAAGTTGATATAGCTCATGCCGGTACAACGATAACCCCATTTCCCAGGAACTGCTGTTTCAACACAACCAATCGCTGAATAATCATAGGCATCTTCTTCGGAAACTCCTTTTTTAATAAATGATGGAATAATAATTTCATCATTATTAAAAGCTGGCATACCAAAGCCTAATTTCATAACTTCAATAGCTTCATTCATGAATGACTTGTCTAGGTTAGCATGATAACGAACCGTTAGATTAGGCTGTGGTAAGTGTGTCTGAGCGACTGATTTTAGTACTAGAAATGATAAAGGATTAACAGCATCTTCCTTATGTCGGGTTTGTCCTCCAATCGTTACATTTTGGTAAAGAGGACTACCAGCAGACGAAAACGTATGAGCTTGGCTACGAACCTTATTAATAGTTATTGTTTTAATCCATAGGTTAGTTAGGCGCTCAACAATCGAATCCTCAGTCTCACGTCCAGCTTCTAAGTCAGCTTTAACATATGGATACATGTATTGATCAAAGCGTCCATAAGATAGAGAATGACCGTTTGATTCTATTTGAAGAATACACTGAATAAACCAAACCGATTGAACAGCTTCTGCAAACGTTTTAGCTGGGTAATATGGCACTCGTTCACAAATACTAGCGATATCTAACAATTCCTGACGTCTCTTAGCATTTGCTGTTTTAGCTTGTTTTTTTGCTAGGATAGCAAAACGCTCTGCATAAGTTTTAACAGCTTCTATTGTAATTAAAATAGAATCATAGAAATGATATTTGTCAATACTCTCAGGCTTTGTTAAATCTAAGTCAGCTTTAGCTTTTCTTGCTTTTTTTTCAAAGCCAATAAGCCCTTCTTCTAGTAACTTCTGATAGTTAACAGCTAAGTGAGCATCCCCAGAATTCATCTTACCTTCCATCCCAAAGAAGCCTGTTTCCATATAAACTTGAACTTCTTCTGGAAGCATAACGCCCGCACGAGCCCGTAAATTATTATTTTCCCAGAAAGGTGCAATATTTCTAATTTGTTCTTTGGTTTCTTCTGTAATGTAAAAGACGTCACCATCTCGTTTTTCAAAAAGGTCTAGTTCATTTACAACAAATTCTAGAGTGTATTCTGGAAAAATAGGAGCATCTTTATCAGATGAAGCTTGGTTACCGACAATCATTGTCTCATCGTCAATATAGATTGTCATTTTTTCCAAAATATTTTGCAACATGTAAGCTCTCTTTAAAACATTAGGTTTTTCCTGATGTTTTTGATAGGCTTCAGTTACCAAGATAGCACGTTCTGCATCTATGAATGGTTTCTTATCAAGAACCTTATCACGATAAGAATACATGCGCTCTGTCAAATAGCCAAAATGCTTTTGAGAATTTTGTTGAACATCATTTGTATATTTTTGAGTGAGTAATTGTTTGGTCATAGCAGCCTCCGCTTGTTTCTTTCGAAACTAAAAAGTTTTTCTTCGTAAATATAATAGCACCTAAATCCTAAAATAACAAGAAGAAAATAAAGAATAGAATGCTACATCTAAAGTTGCACAAATGTGCATTTTTAGAAAAAGGTTAAGGTGCATTACACACCTCAACCTCTTGTCTGCTAGCTATACCCTTTCCATTTCACATTCATTTTTGTAAGTAATATTATCTTGGATTTTAAAGAATGGGAAGTAAACAGCAGTTGAGATAGCTAAAATGACTATTTGGACGAGTGCACCTTGCCAACCACCTACCATGAATCCAGAAATAATTGCTGGAGTACTCCATGGTAAAGTAACACCTGAGAATGGTTGCATAAAACCAACCGCAATAGCTCCATAAACAATTAAAGCTGCCAAAACTGGTACTAAAATAAAAGGCAGAAACATCACAGGATTCATTACGATTGGAAAGCCAAAGACGATTGGCTCGTTAACATTGAAAATCGCGGGAAAAGCGGCCACTTTCCCAAGTGCCTTGTATTGTTTTGATTTTGCTGCAAAAAGCATCGCAATAACTAGTCCAAAAGTTATTCCTGAGCCCGATAAAATCAAGAAACTATCCAAAAACTGCTGTGTTACAATGTGAGCGCCATTATCTAATGTTAAGCGATTTGCTGCTAATAAAGACTTATTGGCATCTAAATTGGATAGTAACAAAGCAGTCACAATACCATTCACCACAGATTGGCCATGGACACCAAACCACCATAAGAATGAAATAAAGAAAGCAATCCCAATTGCTCCATAAAGTGAGCCTGTTAAGCCTTGCAACGGTACTTGAATGATATCATAAATCATCTCAATAAAGGTACCTCCAGTTGTTACCTTAGCAATCAAATAAACAATCATCGATAAAAGAAAGATAACAAAAGCTGGAATCATAGCTTCAAATTGTTTTGCTATTGCCTGTGGTACTTGCTCTGGCATTTTTATAACAATATGATGTTGGATAAACCATGTATAGATAGCACCAACTACTAACCCAATAATAATTGCTCCAATAATCCCCTGACCGCCAAACCAAACCTTAGAAATAGCATCCGCTATTGCTTCTCCTTTTACAGGAATATAAGATGATTTCATTAAAATAAAGAAAGACGAAAGTGATAAAACGCCAGCAGGTAACGGTTCTACACTACTATTTTTAGCATAAGCATAAGCAATTGCAAAACAGGAAATCAAGCCCATAATCGCAAAAGTTCCTGAATAAACTTGCATAAATGGTTCTGTCCATTCTGGTCCAAAAACATTAGCTATGGCTTGATTAAGACCTTTAAATGGAAGCTGCCCTAATATTAAAAAGAGACTCCCAACAACTGTTAGTGGTAGAATTGCTAGCATGCCATCTTTGAGTGCAATAATCCCTCGCATATTGACAAACTTCATAATCGGAGTAATTATTTTCTGACTATCAAACTTTGACATATCAAGCCTCTTTTCTTGTTTCCAATAAACTCAAAGCAAGTTTCAAAACTTTTACACCATCCAACATACCATAATCTGCCATTGGAATAACTGCTATCGGTACACCGTATTCATCACAGATTGATTTTGATTTATCTAGAGTATAGCTAACTTGTGGACCAAGTAATGCAACATCTAAATCTTTAGCATAATCTGCAATTTTTCCTTGTGAATAAGCTTCAATATGTGCCTCTATCCCTTCTTTATCCGCTGCGATTTTCATATTGTTTACTAACATACCTGTTGAAAAACCTGCTGCACAGAATAAACCAATTTTTATCATATTTGATCCCCTTTACTTATTTTTGAATATGTAATTCCTGGCGTAAATCAATAATTTCTTTAATCAAGTTAATCTCAGTAATACTTGTCATCAAATGATCCTGAGAATGAATAAAGAGTGCTGAGATATCTGTCCTTGTCCCTCCTGCTTCTTGTGCAAGGAATTGTGTTTGAAGATTATGAGCTTCTAGGAGTGCACTATCTGCTAGTTCTATTTCAATTTTACTTTCTGCAAAATTTCCTTCTTTTGCAAGTTTTAAGGCTTGATAGATATGTTGTTTAGCATCCCCAGCATTCAAAATGAGCCCCATAATAATTTGGTCTGCGACTATGATTTCCATAAGCACCTCCGCTTTAATGATTTTTTATAAGTTTAAACTTTCTTACAAAAGGTTCTAATTTTCTTTCGCAAAACAAATGTAACATGTCCCTTAATCGTCGTCAATAGACCTTGTGCCCTTTATGACAATAGCGCACCTTTGTGCTTATTCTATAACAATTCACTTGGTAATAGAAACATTATCAAAAGAGCTAGGATTTATTCCTAGCTCTTTTGATATATAGTATCCACAAAGGTGTCTTTATCTAATCTTAAAATATTTAAGGCTGTGGAAAAATCAGTAACTAAATGATTAATATACCCCTTTTTTAAAACGGCTAAGAGTGCCGCAGCCTTATAATTGCCATGAGCAACCGCTATTCTATTAGGAACTTTCTGTAGTTGTTCTAAGGTAATTCCTATTGTCCTTTTAGCTAAATGTTGATTCACAGGATCACCTGAATGATTAAAAAAACGACAAGTAATTTCACCTACAGCTGCTTCTTCATCCAAGCATTGAAAATCATCTTGATTTAAAAGATCAAGCCACTGTTGTTCATTGCTTTTAGGTTTACCACCAACGCCCACAATTGCCACATCAAGTTTTTCCCAATTATCCATTAGCCCCTCAAAATATTTTGAAGTTAATATTCCTTTCGCTAAATTAGCGTTTTCTTGAACTAGAGTTGCATTAATGAAAGTACAACTTCCTTGGAAACGCCTTGACATTTCGTAAACCAGAGTATTAACGTGATAGCGTGCATTAATATGACTTGGACCTCCAGCTAAAGGAACAAAAGAAACTTGAGAAACCGGATGAGGACGCATTGCTTCAACTACTTTACTAAGTGTCCTCCCCCAAGCAATCCCCACCTTGTCATTCTCTTTAATTTTTTTTCGAATCATAGCCGCAGCTACATGTGCTAAATCCTTCTCTATCTCTGAAGTATCGCTATCTTTTCGCGAAGAAACAATCTCAATATCTTTAAGGTGATATTTACTTTTAAAATAGGATTCTAACTGAAAAATTTCTGGATTAAAATCTGAAATTTCGATTCTAACAAGACCTTCTTCTCTCGCTTTGGCTAACATACGACTTATTGTTGTACGATAAATTCCTAATTCATTGGCAATCTCAGATTGGCTTTTCCCTTCCATATAGTAAAGGTAAGCTACTTTAGCTAACAATTTTTGACGCTCTAATTTCATACTCATAACCTTTCAGCATTTGCTTCAGTTTAACAAAAAGGTTACATCTGTGCAATTTGACATGACACTTTATCTATTATCGCCACAAATGTGCAAAATGTAAGAAAAATAGCCTCTTTTATGGCACTTGTAATAAAGATTGAATGGTAATCTCTGCTTCTTGGAACAAATTAGCAATTTCCGAATTTGGATGTTTATCTGTAATAACTTGTGATACAGTTGACAACGGAAGCTGTTCCACCAATGCAGTCTGATTAAACTTACTAGAATCTGTTAAAATAATGACTTCATCGGCAGCATTCGCCATCTCTTGTGCAACTTCAGAACGCATTAAATCTCTACCCATAAATCCTAGTTTTGGATCAAAACCATCAGTCCCAACAAAAGCTAACGAGACATGAAAAAGTGAAATCATCTTTTTCAAGAGAGGACCTACCGTAACCTGTGAACTTGATTGATACTCACCACCAAGTAAGACAATTTGGCATGAATCATATTCTCGTAAATAGTTAGCAATAAAGCAAGAGTTGGTCAAAATAGTGACATTTCGCTTTGTCTGACAGATATTTTCCGCTAAAAGAGCACAAGTAGAGCCTGATTCTATTAAGATAGTGTCATTGTCAGACACCATATTCGCAGCTAAGGCAGCAATTTCTTTTTTAGTTTTATGGTTAAAAGATAACCTAACATTAAGATCATCCCCACTGTTTAAAACTGCATAACCGTGCTCTCTATGCAAAAGCCCTTTGCCTTCTAGTTTATCTAAATCTTTACGTATCGTTACTTTAGAAACTTGTAACAACTCCGAGAGTGTATTAACGTCTATTTTTTGGTACTGAGATACTAAACTAATAATATTTTCTAATCTATTCATGAAACACCTCCTTTCTATTTTATCATTTTTTATTTATTAAACAAGTTCAATAAACTTTCATTCGTAATTGACTTTGTTACGTATAAAAGGTATACTTAAAATGAAATTGAGGAAAATAATATGACAAATGAAAAAGGTATTGTATTCAACATTCAACATTTTAGTATTCACGATGGTCCAGGTATTCGAACAACCGTTTTCTTAAAGGGTTGTCCTCTTAGATGTCCTTGGTGTGCTAATCCCGAGTCGCAAAAAATGGTTCCAGAAACAATGAGAGATGCCATTACTAATGAAAGCGTCATCGTGGGCGAAGAAAAATCGGTTGATGATATTATTGAAGAGGTTTTAAAAGATATTGATTTTTACGAAGAATCTGGTGGGGGCATAACGCTATCTGGCGGTGAAATATTTGCACAATTTGAATTTGCCAAGGCAATTTTAAAACGTGCTAAATCACTGGGAATCCACACGGCTATTGAAACAACTGCTTATACTAGACATGAACAATTCATAGATCTTATCCAATACGTTGATTTTATTTACACCGATTTAAAACATTACAATAGCCTCAAACACCAAGAAAAGACGATGGTTAAGAATGCTTCAATCATCAAAAACATTCATTATGCTTTTGCCAACGGTAAAACTATTGTGCTACGTATTCCTGTCATACCTAATTTTAACGATTCATTAGAAGATGCTGAAGAATTTGCTTGTTTATTTGATCGCCTAGATATCCGTCAAGTGCAACTCTTACCTTTCCACCAATTTGGACAAAACAAATATCAATTACTTAATCGTCAATATGAAATGGAAGAGATCGCTGCACTACACCCAGAGGATCTACTCGATTATCAAGCTATTTTTAGCAAGTATAATATTCACTGCTACTTTTAAATATTTAAAACCTAGACTTGTCATTAATCAAATCTAGGTTTTTTGTTTATTTATTATTCAAGTAGGCTAGACCTTCCTCAACCCAACTAGGTAAATTTTCCTCAAGTGGTTTGAAACCTATCTTAAGACGATTGTTAGAAAATCGATGACGATGCTGAATATGATGTCTTTCTTCTTCAAGGGTCCGAAGCGATAAACTTGCTTTTTGTGTAAATTCATCTACATCTATAACCTGAACATAGACTTCATCACCTACACTAAGAACATCATAAATATTATCAATGTAACCTGTTTTAATTTCAGAAATATGGATAAGTCCAGTCCTACCATCCTCAAGAGAAACAAAGGCTCCATAAGGCCTAATGCCAGTGACTGTTCCCTTTAACTTATCGCCAATCTTCATTTTATTCTTTAACCTCAATCGTTAAAATAACAACATCTTCCAATGGTTTGTCTTGAGAACCAGTCTCTACTGCCGCAATCTCATCAAGTACCTCAAAAGAACTTTGGTTTACTAATTGTCCAAATACACTGTGGCGACGATCTAGATGCGGTGTACCACCTTGTCCAGCATACAACTCAGCAATTGGTGTTGGCCAACCACCTCGCTCTAATTCCTTTTTCGCATAAGGAATTTTTGTATTTTGGACGATGAAAAATTGGCTGCCATTCGTATTTGGTCCAGCATTAGCCATTGAAAGAGCTCCGCGAACATTATATAATTCCTCGGAAAATTCGTCTTCAAAACTTTCCCCATAGATAGATTCACCACCCATACCTGTACCAGTTGGATCACCACCCTGAATCATAAAATCTGGAATAATACGATGGAAGATAATACCATCATAATAACCTTGTTTAGCTAAACCAATAAAGTTTGCTACCGTTTTAGGAGCATGATCCGGGAAGAGTTTTACAGTCATATCCCCGTGATTTGTTTTAATGACAGCCACAGGACCTTCTGTATTTTCAATATCTACTTGTGGAAATGTTAATTCTTTTTCTATCAAACCTAGTTCCTCCAGGGCATACAAGATGCCATCTTCTTCTACTTTTTTTGTGATAAAATCTGCTTTTTTTTGAGCTTCTGGGTGTGACACTCCCATCGCCACAGCTAGTCCAGCATAATCAAAGAGTTCTAAATCATTGAGCTCATCTCCGAAAACCAAGATATTCTCTGGCTTTAAGCCCAAATGTTCAACAACTTTAGAAACACCTAAAGCCTTCGATGTTCCTTTTAACACAACATCTGAAGAATGATCATGCCAACGTATCAAGCGAAGATGTTCATCTAACGGTTCAGGTAGATGAAGGCTATCTCCTTTATCTTCAAACGTCCACATCTGATAAATATCATGTTCTTTATTGAAATCTGGATTAACTTCGAGATCAGAATACACAATATCAATCGCATCATTTACCAAATCATCACGATCTGATAAAACTGCCTCATGACGACCAGCTAAACCGTACTTAATACCAACAGTGTCTGCCCATTTCTTATATTGCTCTACATATTCAGCAGGAATAGGACGATGGAAGATGATATTCTTATCCTTGTCCTTAACATAAGCTCCATTTAATTTTACACAATAATCGGCATTTAAATCTTGAACTTCTTTTGGAACGCCATATCGTGCCCTTCCTGAAGCAATACCTACAACAATTCCTTTATCTTTCAAAGCTTTAAAAACTTTTAAGATTGATGGTGGCATATAACCTGTATCTTTAACACGAAGCGTGTCATCAATATCAAAAAACACTGCCTTTATTTTTTTTGCTTTATATTTAGTTTTTGCGTCCATGACTAACCACTTTCATTAACATAGTGCCTCTATTATATCACTTATTCATCATCTTGTGGTACCAAATGGTGTTGGAAAGCATAGACAACCGCTTGAGTTCGATCTGCTACATTTAGTTTTCCCAAAATATTAGAAACATGAGTTTTAACAGTCTTTAACGAGATAAATAATTCATCAGCAATCCTTTGATTGTCATAACCTTTGGCTAATAAATTAAGGATATCACGTTCCCTTGCTGTTAAGCCCTCATGTAAAGCTGGACATTTATCATGAGCCTTAATTTTCTTATCTACTTCATTTTCAATAGCTTGTTCTCCCCTTGCAACTTTACGAATGGCATTAAGAATCTCTGCTGCACTTGAGGTCTTTAACATATAGCCTTTGGCACCTGCTTCAATAACAGGGTAAATTTTTTCATTGTCCAAGTAAGATGTTAAGACTAAAATAGCAGCTTCTGGCCAATCCTTCAATAATGCTAAGGTTGCTTCTACACCGTCCATTTCAGGCATTACTAAGTCCATAACAACAACGTCTGGACGTAACTCCAGTGCTTTTTTTATGCCTTCTAAACCATTTGAGGCCTCACCTATTACTTCAACATCAGCTTGTAAGTTTAAAAAACTTTTTAAACCGAGACGAACCATCTCATGGTCATCAACAAGTACAATTTTTATTTTATCCATTTTTATCCTCACTCTGATTTACTAAAGGTAATCTTATATCCATAGCAACTCCTTTACCAGGCTGACTGAGAAGCTGTAAATTTCCTGCTAAATCTTCTACTCGATCTTCAATATTTTTTAACCCATAACTTAAATCATAGACAGAATCCATATCAAATCCAATACCATTATCAATCATTTTTAACTGCAATTCATTCTCTGTTTGATTAAGGTAAACTTCGAGACGACTGGCTTGTGAATGCTTTAAAGTATTACTGATAAATTCTTGACCAATTCTAAAAATATTGTCTTCAATCTTTTTGGGTAAGGTTAGAATTGATTCATGATAAACAACTTCAATGTCGCTCTTATCGGTCAATTCTTTCAATATCATTCTGAATCCTTCAGATAGGGTCTTATTTTCTAATTCAACTGGCCTCAAATGAAGTAGCAGAATTCTCAAATCATTTTGTGCATGCTGAAGCATTTCCTCTACTGCTAATAATTGCGAGCCAACCTGATCAACGTCTAGCTGAGAAACATTCTGTGCAATCCCTGACAAAACCATGGAAGCTGCGAACAAATCCTGACTAACTGTGTCGTGTAAATCACGTGCAATACGCTTACGTTCTTGTTTCACAATTTCTTGGCTTTTTAAAATACGACTATTTTCCTTAGATTGTAGACTTGCTGTCATTAAATTCATTTTTTTAGAGAGCCGTTGAATATTGGTCGATATTTCAGTACCATCATCGGTAACATTTATTGATTGGTTATTTAAAATGCGACGTAAATTATGGTTAATTTGACGTTTACTATTATCATCTAATAAAAACCAAGTTAGCAATAAAAGGATAGTTACCGCTAAAGATAGAAAGAAAATAGAGAAAATCAATTGTTCAATCAGCCACAAACGAGACGTTTGATAGAGGTGCACCAAATTAACACCCAGACTATCAATAATGACAAAACAAATGGCAAATATAATGACACTTCCATAGAAGAAAGCTAAAAAATAGTGGTGCTTTTTCATTTACGACTAACCTCAACTTTCCCAGCGATAGTGTTTACAACTAATTTGACACGTTTCAAAAGGTAATATTCTTCCTCTTGTGACAATTTTATAGATTCATTTCTTAGATCATACTCCTCAAAATCAAAGTACTGTACACTACCGTAAACAGAACTAATATCAGCCTTTACGGCAACGTCTAAAGGAACCAATACTTTAGTATCACCAAAAACTTTTTGAATTATAATAACATTATCCTGCCCAGATACAATAACATTTGTTAAATCAATTGTATCAGTCCCAGAGATTCTTATAATATTAATATCTTCAAAAGCATAAAAGTCACTTTCGTGCTGATCAGTACCTAACCATTGGTTTCGTGTTGTCTTAACATCTAATTGATGGTTCTTAAATTGAATCAAAGCATAACGATTTTTTTTCTTAACTTGCGAGAAATGATTGATTAGAACATACAAAACTGCAAAAACAACGGCTGCAATAATGTAAGGGTTAAGCATAAAGATTAAAAATAGTAATAACAAACTTGTCGTTAACAGAAAATTATGACGACTATCGTTGTTATAAAATCTTAAGGCTAAAAGAATCAAAGCGAGAATAAAAATAAAACTTGTCCAGTCATCTGATAAAATTTTCATTAATCCCATAACTAAGACAACGGCTTCAACAAGTAGAAAAAACTGAAATTTTTTCATAATAATCCTTCCATTACTCTATATGACGTATTTTATCAAAAAGCCCTATACTTTGCACCATTATTGAGAGAAAAATTTGGCATATTGGCAGAACCTTTCTAGGCATGGTCTCTACCATAGCAAATTAAAAAGAAGACTTTAACATCTTCTTTTTAATTTTATTGAGTTAATGGATTGTTGGCTGTTCCTGTATTAGTTGTACTATCACTTGGTAGTGTTGAACTACTTGTAGAAGTGCTACTACTATCAGAAGTGCTAGCATCCGTTGATGAGCTTACAGAATCCGAGGTAGTTGTTCCTGTTGAGCTTGAAGCCGAAGAATCTATTGGCGTAGATGATGAGTTATTTGTTGTTTTAGAACCAAGAAGATACAGCTTAACTTTATCTCCTCTCCTTAATCCAACTTCTCCTCCGTAATAAGGATCCTGACTTGCTATCTTACTTGAAGATGGAGGTGTTACTACTGCTTGATAAACGCCATTTTGCATTTGATAGAAGACAAGATTATCTGCATCTAATCCGAGGTCTGTCAAGGTTTCTATTACTTCTCCAACTGTCATACCTGTTACATCAGGCATAATCATTGGATCATTAACAGCAACCGTAAGTGTTAATTTCTTATTACCATCAGGATTAAAAGATGTTCCTTCTGGAAGCGACTGTGCTAAGATTGTACCAGTAGTATAATCATTATTAATTTTACGCCTAACCTTGATTAAAGATTTTTTAACACCTTTGCCTTGAAGATCTTTGAGGATATCTTTGTAATTATGTTCCTTATAATTACCTAGAGTGAAACTCTTGTTTGGAGTGGCAATATAAAGATTAACTTTAGCCCCTTCTCTACGAGAACGTCCTGCAGCAGGGTCTGTTTTTACGACAAGGCCTTCTGAAACACTATCACTCTCAATATTACGAATAGCTCCTACTTTCAATCCAGAATTTTCCAATGTCATTTTTGCTTGAGCTACTGTTTTGTTGCTAACATCTGGAACACGAATAGTCGTAGGACTTACTAAAATTTTATAAGCAAATACAATTATTCCTACAACACAGAGTGCAAAGAATAATTTCATGATTGTACCAAGAAGTCGATGAGAAGCCTTCTTTTTAGACTTCGTTTTATCGTTACTCGCAGAATCAGGAGTTATTTTTTCTGTTGTTTTGGCCTGTTTTTGATTACGCAACAGTTGTTCTGTCGTTAAAGATGATACTGTAGATGTTACTTTTGGTAGTGTCTTAGTACTCTCAGTATCATTAAAAACAAGTTTTGGTTCACGGTGACGTGTCGAGCTTAGAGCAGTTGATAAATCACGTCCCATCTCATAAGTTGTCTTATAGCGATCTGTTAGCTTTTTAGCTGTTGCTTTAATGACAATGTTTTCCAAAGCTTGTGGAACGCTTTTATTTTCTGCAAGGATTGATGGTAGTGGTTTTTGGAAGTGCTGTAGGGCAATAGTAACTGCACTATCCCCATCATAAGGAATATGGCCAGTTAACATTTCAAAAAGCATGATTCCCATGGCATAAATATCACTCTGAACAGTCGCTTTTGAACCACGCGCCTGCTCTGGCGATAAATAATGAACACTACCTAACATAGAATTCGTTTGCGTTAAACTAGTTTCAGCAAACGCTACCGCAATACCGAAATCTGTAACTTTTACAGTCCCTTTTTTAGTTAATAAAATATTTTGAGGTTTTAAATCACGGTGTACGATACCTTTCTGATGTGCCAGTGACATGGCTGAAAGGACTTCATTCATGATTCGAACAACTTCATTATTTGATAGGGGTGCATTGTCTTGAATATACTTTTTTAAATCGAATCCATCAACATATTCCATTACTAAGAACTGCTGTCCGTCTTCTTCACCTATATCACGAATAGCGACAATATTAGGATGTGTCAGCTCAGCCATTGCTCGTGCTTCTCTCTGGAAGCGAGCAACCGCAATCTGATCTGTTTGATAATTGGTTCGCAATACTTTTATTGCGACCTCTTCATTATCTAAAATTAGATCTCGAGCTAGATAAACATCCGCCATTCCACCTCGTCCGATTGATTTAAGGATCCGATAACGACCAGCAAATAATTTGCCAATCTGAATCATTAAACCGCCTCACTTTCAACGTAAACTAGTGCCACAGTGATATTATCAAGACCTCCTCTATGGTTTGCTAGAGTGATTAAATCTTGATTCTTATCATCTAAGTTTTTTTCTTGTGTTAGTACTGTAGCAATATCGGCATTACTCAACATATTAGTTAGTCCATCACTATTAACTACAAGGTAGTCACCTTCTTCAAGTAGATGAACTCCTAAATCAGGTTCGACTGGATTGGCTTGACCAATTGATTGCGTAATAATATTTTTTTGAGGATGACTAGCAGCTTCTTCTTCTGTTAATTGGCCAGCTTTTACCAATTCATTAACAAGAGAATGATCACTCGTCAATAAATGATACTCTCCTTGACGAACGATACCGATACGTGAATCTCCTACATGTGCGAAAATAATATTATCTCCTACAATAGCAACTGCTTCAATGGTAGTTCCCATACCTTTGTAATCATCTGACTGACCTAATTCATATATTTTGCGATTCTCAGTTTCAATAGAGACAAGCATCCAATCACGAATTTCTGATAACTCAGAAAAATCTGTCTCCGCCCAATCACTTCCTAGATCAGTTACAGTCATCTCGCTAGCAATATTTCCTGCACGATGTCCTCCCATACCATCTGCTAAGATGATTAGTGGGACGCCGGCTTTATTTTCAAATTGATTAATAAAATCTTGATTATTGGAACGACGTTGCCCAATATCTGTTAAAAGAGATATTTCCATATATTTTTTTCTGACGATGTCAGTTTCCTCCTAGACACTACAAGATACGTTTGACTTGTCCAATAAAAAAGCCATCTGTATGATATTGTTCAGGGCTTATACTAATACAGCCTCTCTTTACAATATCCTCTTGTGTATGACTCAGTTCTACTTGCTCAAAATTGGGGTGGTTTGCTAAGAATTTTTCAATAACTTGAAAATTTTCTTCCTCAAAAATGGTACAAGTGCTATAGGTTATTATACCACCTTTACGTAGCGTTTGACAAACGCTAGATAGGATAGACAATTGAATCTCTTGGAGGGCTTCAAAGTCTTGATTAGCTTTATTGTACTTAATATCTGGTTTACGGCGAATTAGCCCGATACCTGAACAAGGTGCGTCTACTAAAATTTTGTCAAAAGTATCCTCAGGAAAATACTCATGAGCTTTACTTGCGTCTAACTTTTTAGTTTTTATCTTATCTGACAGACCTAGGCGTTTTGCATTTTCCATAACCAATTCCAATTTATGATCATACAAATCTAAAGCAGTTACTGCCCCTGTAGTCAAATATGAGGCGATATGACTTGTTTTTCCTCCTGGTGCACTACATGCATCCAATACTTGGTCATTACCTGAGACTTTGAGTGTTGGAGCAACTAATTGACTAGATTCATCTTGGATAGTAATGAGGCCATCTTGGAAAAATGATGTCGATGCAAAATTTCCTGAGTCTGCAACTAAAGCTGTCTCTGCAATATGTGAATCTCTAACATTTAAAGTTTCTTTGATAGTTTGTTTTTGCGATAAGTCAGTCACACGAAGACTGGCTTTATTTCGCTCAAATAAACTCTCCATAATAGCTAAAGCTCTTGTCTCACCATATTGGTCAATTAATTTTTTTACGAGCCACACTGGCATGGAATAAGCAACAGAGTAACGTTTGTTTTGGCGTTTTATTGATGCAATTTCAGGGAGCGTCTCCGAACTTACTCTTCGTAAAACGGCATTAATTAACTTTTCAGCACCCTTTTTATTGCCTCGATTCTTAGCAATAGTGACAGCATCATTAACAATAGCGTGATCTGGGATGTTGTCCAGATAGAGTAGTTGATAAAGACTCAGTAGCAAGAGATGATATACCCATAATTCAAGCTTATCACGATCAACTATAAAGTGTGATAGATACCATTCTAGCGTTATTTTTCTAGCCACAGTTCCATAGACAATTTCTGTTACTAAGGCACGATCTTTATCTGATAGTCTAGATTTTTTTAAACTCTTATTAAGTGCGATATTAGAATAAGCTCCTTTATCAAAAACTTCCTCTAAAGTCATTAAAGCTAAACCACGCGCACTCTTTTTCCAATCATTCGCCAAATTTATCTCCTATTTCTAAATTACGACCAACACCATTTAAAAAGTCTTTTATATCCATACGAGGTTTCCCTGCTGGTTGAACTGATTTGAGTTCAATAGCTCCGTCACCAGTTGCTACTGTCAATGAGTTCTTTGTCTTAGCGATCACTTGACCCGGTGAGCCCTTTCCTTCTGACATTGTTACTTCATAAAGTTTAAAACGATTTCCTTCCAAAAGAGTATGTGCAACTGGCCATGGATACATCCCTCGAACATGGTTAAAAATGTCGCGCGATGATTTATTCCAATCAATTCTCTCTTCATCTGGACTAATATTAGGAGAAAAACTTACCTCTTCTTCATTTTGTGGTATCGGCTTAATATCACCTGATAGATAACCTGGAAGCGTATCTAATAAAAGGTCACGACCAACAACGGCGAGTCTATCAAACATTGTCCCTACATTGTCTTCATCAGTTATCTCAACGGAAGCTTTTGATACCATATCCCCTGCATCCATCTTTGCAACCATTTCCATGATGGTAACCCCAGCTTCTTTTTCGCCATTAATAATGGCATAATGAATTGGTGCCCCACCACGATATTTTGGCAATAGAGAAGCATGTACATTAATTGCAAAACCTACCGATTCCAAAAGCTTTGTTGGTAAGAATTGACCAAAAGCAGCTGTTACAATACCATCTGCACCTAGGGTCATTAGTTGCTCTAATTCTGGACTTCCAGATAGTTTTTCCGGCTGATACACAGGAATGTTGTTTTCCAAGGCCACTTCTTTTACAGGGGTCATTTTAATTTCTTTTTTACGACCTACAGCACGATCTGGTTGCGTCACAACAGCTAAAACATCATATTTACCATCTGCTAAAATACCTTTTAAAACCGTCGCTGAAAAATCAGGGGTACCCATGAATAATAATTTTGTCATTGCTTTTTCCTCGTCTTTCTTTTCTCAATTATATCATAGCACTATTCTACATCATATTTTGCGGTTCGTGGTCTATTGCTAAGCGAAGATCTCTATTCTCCTTGTCTTGAGTCATGTCTAATAAGCGATTCAAAACAAGTTCAAGGTTGTCCTCAAATCGATACTTGATAATAATTTGGTAGTGATAAAGGTTATGTGTTCTTGCAATTGGTTTTGGCGTTGGACCTAACAACTTTACTTTATCACTAAAGCCTTGCTTCAATAAACTTAATACTTCATAAGATTTTCGTATTAACCACTCTTCATCTTTATGCGATAATGTTAAACCAACTGTAAAATAATAAGGAGGATAACCAAGTTGTCGACGGATATTCATTTCATATTGATAAAAAGCTTCAAAATCTTGCTTTTGGGCTAATTGAATAGCATAATGATTAGGATTATAAGTTTGAATGACAACCTCTCCTTCTTTTTCAGCACGCCCAGCACGTCCAGCCACTTGAGTTAATAGTTGAAAAGTTCGCTCTGATGATCGAAAATCAGGTAAATTCAGAGAAGTATCTGCATTTAGTACTCCAACTAAAGTAACATTTGGAAAATCCAATCCCTTAGCAATCATCTGTGTTCCCAATAAAATATCAGCTTCATGATTTCCAAAACGCTTCAAAATAGACTCATGACCGCCTTTTTGCCTTGTCGTATCAACATCCATCCGTAAAATCTTTGCGTCTGGGATAACTTTCAAAAGTTCTTCATAAGCTTTTTGGGTTCCAGTACCATAGTAAGAGATACTTTTACTATTACAATTTGGACATGTTCTTGGAATAGGCTTTTCAAACCCACAATAATGACAATTCATGGTCTTTGTAGCCATATGTAAAGTCAGAGAAATGTCACAATTAGGACATTGATCAACGTAGCCGCAGTCTCGACACATAATAAAACTAGAATAACCTCTACGATTGAGCATAAGAACCACTTGCTCTTTCTTATCTAATCTATCTCGGATTTTATCTAGTAAATATGGTGTGAAATTACTAACTTCTTGTTGACCAATAAAATTTCTAAAATCAATAATTTCAACCTGAGGAATACGTGCTTTAGGATTAGCACGATGTTTTAATTCTAAAAATTTATAAACATCCCGACTAGCTCTAGCTCGGCTTTCGATACTTGGAGTTGCTGATCCCATTAGTAACACAGCTTTATGATATTCTGCACGTAGCAAGGCCACATCGCGCGCATGATACCTTGGGTTAGATTCTTGCTTATAAGTTGATTCATGTTCTTCATCTATAATGATGGCTCCGATATTTTCCAAAGGAGCAAAAATTGCTGAACGAGCTCCAACGACAACTTTAGCTTGACCTGATTTTATCTTTCGCCACTCATCAAATTTTTCACCATCTGACAAGCCCGAGTGCATAATAGCAACTCGCTTTCCAAAACGAGAAATAAAACGATTCGTCATCTGGGGAGTTAAAGAAATTTCTGGAACGAGAACAATCGCTGTTTTTCCCAACTTTAAAACGTTATCAATGATATGAAGATATACCTCTGTCTTACCAGACCCTGTAATCCCCTCCAACAAGAAGGGTTTATTCTGATCCTTACCAATTCGGTCAACAACTATTTTAACTACTTTAGCTTGTTCCTGATTTAAATCCAAAAAATCCGTTTTTAGGATTCCTTTAAAATAATTATCAGATCTACTAGCTTCTTTTTCAATGACCTCAATGATTCCTTCTTCTCTGAAAAAATTAACCACAGGAGATGAAAATTGTTTGTTTAAAGCTGTGAGGCGCCCTGGTTGAGGATTTTCTAACAGGAATTCTTTCAACTCCAGTCTCTTTTTCGCTCTTGCTGCTATTTGGCTCTTTTCTAACAGAGTTCTGTTGATTTTGTAAATCTTTTCTGTTTTTATTGTTTTCTTATCTTTGGCTAAATATTGAACTTCTATGAAACCTTTTTGAATTAATCTGCCTGCTTTTTTGGCATCTTGAGAAGACAAACTTGAAAAGACGATTTCCGTTTTATGACCAAATAGATCTTCTCTATCTTCTGATGGTAATGTGTCCGTTGCTAACAAGAGTTTATCATATTGCGAATTCAAAAGACTTGGTAACATTGATTTCAAAATAGATATTTTATAAGAAAAGACAGTATGGCGCATCTGATCAGCTAAGTCTAGTTGTTCCTGATTTAAAACAGGTTCAAAATCTAGGACCCCCGCAATATCCTTAGTCTCTAATTCATCATCATCTCTGAAACCGACAACAAAGCCTTGCAAAAGACGATTCCCTCTTCCAAAAGGAACATGAACGCGTGCTCCTACTTGTACCAAATCTTCCAAATCTTTAGGAATGGCATACGAAAATGGTTTATCTGTCTGCATCAGAGGAATATCAACAATAACCTGTGCTAATTTTCTTGCCATAAACCCTCCCTAATTCTCTAAAATATGAAAAGAGGCTGATACAGAATGTTTCAACCTCTCACTTTTGACTTGCTTAAATTTTTTCGCCGTCTTCTTTTTCTTTAGCAATTTGCTCTTTGATTTTACGTTCTTCTTCTTCTTTAGCAAGGCGTTCAGCTTCGATACGAGCGCGAACTGAGGCACGTTTTGCTGATGGATCTGGGTGAATTACAACATTACCTGACTCGATTTCTTCTAAAGCGCGAAGTGTTGATTTCACGGATTTAAAATCTTGAGTGGCTTTCTCACCAGCTTCCAATTCATGAGCACGCTTAGCTTGTAAAATAACTAAAGAATATTTTGAAGGAACTTTGTCCAACAAAGTGTCGATAGAAGGTTTTAACATCATAAGGCAATTCTCTTTTCTATTTTTAACTTAATTTTTTATCAGTTTCTTTGACCATGTTGGTATAACGCCCAATAACACGATCCACACGATAATGTTCTGCTTCAATGACACGTTTAACACGTTCTGCTGCTAATGACACTTGATCATTGACAACAGCATAGTCATACTCCCTCATCAAAGCAATTTCTTCTTTGGCACGTTCAATACGTTGGGCAATCACTTCTGGACTATCTGTCCCACGTCCTACTAAACGCTCTTCTAATTCCTCTAAATCTGGTGGTGTTAAGAAAATGAAAACACCGTCCGGAACCTTCGATTTAACTTGAAGCGCTCCCTGAACTTCTATTTCAAGAAAAACATCAATCCCTTTGTCTAAAGTCTCGTTGACATAACTTAAAGGAGTTCCATAGTAGTTACCAACATACTCCGCATACTCAAGCATTTGACCTTCTTTAATCAACGCTTCAAACTCTTCACGTGTACGGAAGAAATAATCAACTCCATCAACTTCGCCTGGGCGTTGTGGACGAGTAGTCATTGAAACGGAATAATCAAATTTATGGTCAGGGGTTGAAAAAATTTCTTGCCTAACTGTCCCCTTACCAACACCAGATGGTCCTGAGAAAACAATTAGCAAACCACGTTCAGACATTACACACTCCTCAAATTAATAGATCGGGTGTTAAGTGTTAAAAAGACCAGAACAATCTGGTTCTTACCTTAACTATTAACTTTTATAGCAATTCATAAATTGCTCCCTAAATAAAGTTTCTTCTCATTAGTTTAACAAAAAGAAACCTTTTTTTCAAGGTCTCCTATTATTTTTTATAGAGTCTTTTTACCCCACCTATTCCACTACTTGAATTAGTAAAATCCTCAGGAACTCTCTCTCCAATTTGGATAAAAAGCTTGATATAAGAGGGTGCCTCAATGCCCTTTTTAGCATAGTATTTTCCTGCTCTAGAGCGACGCCAAAACATAAAGAGCGGTATGACTAAATATGCAAATATCCCTACCTCAGGTAGAAAATAAGCAAGGATAATAATGATAAAGCGAACCACAACTGAACGAATGGCAAAAGTTGTCATGACTTTTATAACCCGCTCTTTCAATTCACTAGGAATGGTCACTAAATCATAACTTGCCAAATGAATCCGAATAATGTCTGATGTGAGACCAACTAATAACGTTAAGAGTCCATAAGCCATAACAGCAAAATTATGATTCTCAAAAGAAATCATAAATTTAGTAAAGAGAGGAATCAAACAAATACCTAGGTGTTCAATGATATCAAGAGCTATAATTTCATCATTAGTCTTTTGAGCATCTAGGCTATTTTGTGCCCTTTCGTACCAAAAATTAAAAACAACAACAAAGCTAACAATAAATAAACCTATGTTCCGTGTAAAGTCACCAATATCACCCATCGTAGCCGGAGTTTTTATCTCCAAAACTAAAATCGTCATAGCAATGGCCAAAATTGCATCACTAAGCGTATCAAAACGTTCTTTAAATTTTTGCATACATATATCCCTCTTAATACATTATGGCATCTCGACTGGAAAAAAACTATCACAGCCAATCCTTTTCTCGTGCTATTTTAAGTGCCTCCAAACGATTATTAACTCCTAATTTATCAAAAATATTTGACGTGTAATTACGAACTGTACCATTCGATAAAAATAAAGTGCATGCAATTTCTTTGCTGGTCTTCCCTTGAGCAATTAGGGAAAGAATTTTTATTTCTTGCTCACTCAAAGGATTAGATATAACGTTTTCCATTAATTCAGGCGAATATTCTTTACCCCCAGATAAAACTTTTTGAATCGTTTTCATCAAATCAGCTACTGAGCGGTCTTTCAAAACATAAGCATCTACATTTGAACGAATAGCCCTTTGGAAATAACCTGACCGCTTAAAGGTTGTTACAATTATGACCTTAACATTCTGGTATTTTCTAACCCACTCTAAGACATCTAAACCTGATAATATCGGCATCTCAACATCCAATATTGCAACATCTATGGCTTTATTGGATAAAATGGCAATAGCTTCTTCACCATTTCCAGCTTGATCAATAGTAGAAACACTTTCTTCCATCAAAAGTAATTGGCACATAGCGTCTCGTAGCATGGACTGATCCTCAGCAACAAGTAATTTCATCTTATACCT
Source organism: Streptococcus sp. HMSC076H09 (assembly GCF_001811765.1). NCBI lineage: Bacteria > Bacillati > Bacillota > Bacilli > Lactobacillales > Streptococcaceae > Streptococcus > Streptococcus sp. HMSC076H09. Next base: position 28,346 of record NZ_KV806586.1, read on the forward strand.
CTTTCAATACCACCTGAATATGAGTTGGTTTACTTCGAGACAAAATCGTTAGTGTCCCTTCAACGATAGTTAATCTCTCTTGAATACTATGCAACTCATCTCCGTCAAGGTTTGTAAAACCACAACCATTATCAATCATCTCAATATTTATAGTAGCACCTTGCCTTACTAAACTCAACTCCACGCTATCAGCTTCAGCATGCTTAACAATATTATTGGATAATTCCTTTAATATCATTGTGATTGTAGATTGTGTTACTGGACTTAGTTGTGACGTCTCTAACTTATTAACAACTGTTAACTTGATGTTAGATAATTGAAACAAGCGGTACAACTCATCAATTTCTTCCACTACTGTACGATACTTGAGGTTAGAAACAATTTGACGGACCTCACTCATCGATTGATGACTAATATGATTTAATTCTGATAGTTCTTTTTGTACCTTATCATAGTTCCTTTTTTCTAACAACTTTAACGCTAGTTCTGTCTTTAGTGTCATCATAGCAAATGTATGTCCTAAACTATCATGCAAATCACGCCCTATACGGTTACGTTCATTTTCAGCTGACAAAATATTGATATACTGATTTTGCTCTGCAATTTTTTCTCTTTGTTCTTCACTATTTCTATTTTCAATAGCAATCCACATGTAACCGATACAAAAAATAGGAACAATTAGAAACGTGATTCTATCACCAAAGTCTGATAACTTATCCGGAAGTAGGTTCATCTAAAAATAGTAATTGGGGCTTACCAACCAAAGTTAAAACAAAAGCTAAAAGTCGTTTTTGCCCTCCAGATAAAGTCTCTGTAAATTGTTGCAAGTGCGCATCACTCCACTGTAGATAGTCTAAAATCAAAGACATTGGCAGCACTTCTGGAAATAAACACCTTTGGAAATCAATGAGTTCTCTCACTGTAAACTTTGAGGGCAATACATTTTCTTGCGGTAAGATGGCCATCTTATATTTTAACCTATTGTGGTGTGCAGGCAGATTAAAAATCGTCAATGCTCCTGAAGAAATACTAATATCACCTAATAAAGTTGACATCAGAGTTGTTTTCCCTGCACCATTAGGTCCAATCAATGCTACACATTGGTTAGAAGCTATACTAAATGATATATCTTCTAAAATCGTTTTTTGCCCGATGCTTTTAAATATATGATCAACCTTAATTATATCTTTTGCCATTTGGTTCTCCTTTACTATAATCATAGTATAAAAAATCAGAACTAAACTTTTTAGATATTTTTGTCATTTCAAAATATGACAAATGTCAACTCTATAACAAAAGGAGAGCTAACAAGCTCTCCTTTTGACTATTTTGCAAAATCAACAGCTCGCATTTCACGAATAACTGTTACCTTAATATTACCTGGATAATCCAAGTTTTGTTCGATTTTTTCACGTACCTTATGCGACATAATAACTACTTGATCATCAGAAACTTTACCAGGTTGTACCATGATACGAATTTCACGTCCGGCTTGAAGTGCAAAGGCATTTTGCACTCCCTCAAAGCCATTAGCAATTTCTTCTAAATCACGCAGACGTTTGATATAATTTTCCATTGACTCATTACGCGCACCTGGTCGTGCTGAACTAAGAGCGTCTGCAGCAGCAACAATTACTGCAATAACGCTGTCAGGTTCTACATCACCATGGTGGCTTGCAATAGTATTAACAACAATCGGATGCTCTTTGTACTTACGAGCAAATTCCATACCAATTTCAACGTGACTGCCTTCAACTTCGCGATCAATAGCTTTCCCCATATCATGGAGGAATCCAGCCCGACGAGCTAAATCAACATTTTCTCCTAGTTCTCCAGCCAAAATACCTGCAAGTTTACCAACTTCAACTGAATGACGAAGTACATTTTGACCATATGATGTACGGAACTGCAAACGTCCCATAATTTTTATCAAATCAGGATGCAGATTTGGTGCACCAATCTCATAAGCTGCTGCCTCACCATACTCACGGATACGTTGATCCATTTCCAAACGATTTTTTTCAACCAACTCTTCAATACGAGCTGGATGGATACGTCCATCTTGAATCAAAGATTCTAAAGTCATACGAGCAATTTCACGACGAATGGGGTCGAAACCTGATAAGACAACGACTTCTGGCGTATCATCTATGATAACATCAATACCTGTCAAACTTTCCAGAGTACGAATATTACGTCCTTCACGACCAATGATACGTCCCTTCATATTATCATCAGGGAGATGAACAGTTGTAATTGTTTGTTCAGTAACATATTCACCAGCTAAACGTTGCATAGCTTGGGCTAGCAAGTCTTTTGCGATCTTATTTGATCGATCTTTTACTTCACGTTCTGCTTCTTTAATACGTGTCGCAATATCATGAGCTAAATCTTTTTCGGTATCAGCTAAAATGATATCTTTAGCTTCTTCTTGACTAAGCTCTGCGATGCGTGACAATTCTTCTACTTTTTTTGTTTCTAAAGTAGCAATTTCCTGTTCGCGCTCATTAATATGTCTAGATTTATCGGTTAGACTTTGTTCTTTGCTATCTAACATTTTTTCTTTGTTAGATAGATTTTCATCTTTACGATCAAGAGATGATGCACGATCTGTTAAACGTGCCTCCATCTGTTTCAACTCTTGTCTATCAGATTTAAATTCCTTTTCGATCTCTTCACGATATTTTCTAGCCTCTTCTTTTGCTTCTAAAAGTAATTCTTTTTGGTGAGCTTTACTTTCACGTTCCGCTGCTTTACGGATGTGTTCTGCTTCAATTTCTGCTTTACCACGTAAATCAACGGCATCTTGTTCTGCATTTAAAAGAGTTAGTTCTGCAGCTTCTTTTGATGATTTCATTTTCATTGAGATAGCCACATAACCAATAATCAAACCAATGAGTGCACAAACCATTGCTAATATAATATTAAACATGTTTATACCTCAATTTTTTTCTAGATTTCATATAGAAAGTCCACTTTTAAGTTTATCATAAAAAAGGCGTTTTCACAATTTAAAATTATAGACATTTATGATATGATTAGAATGTTATTTAAAGGGATTAGGAGAAATTTTCAACATCTCCTTTAGTCTCTAGAATGTAATACAAAAGGAGAAAACTTATGACAAAAGAAGTTGTCGTAGAGAGTTTTGAATTAGATCACACCATCGTTAAAGCACCCTACGTTCGTTTAATTTCAGAAGAAGTTGGACCGGTCGGAGACATCATTACTAACTTTGATATCCGCCTTATTCAGCCTAATGAAAATGCTATTGATACTGCTGGTTTACATACTATCGAGCACCTTCTGGCGAAGTTAATCCGCCAACGAATTAATGGTTTGATTGATTGTTCTCCTTTTGGTTGTAGAACTGGTTTTCACATGATTATGTGGGGAAAACAGGATGCTACTGAAATTGCTAAAGTCATCAAATCTAGTCTAGAGGCTATTGCTGGTGGGGTCACTTGGGAAGACGTTCCTGGAACAACCATTGAATCTTGTGGAAATTATAAAGACCACAGTCTCCACTCTGCTCAAGAATGGGCGAAATTAATTCTTTCCCAAGGAATTTCTGACAATGCTTTTGAGCGCCACATTGTCTGATCTAATAAAAAATAAAAGTCAACTTTTGGAATTCCAAAAGTTGTCCTATTAATTTAAACAAAGGATTTTGTTCTGTATCATAGAGAGCAAAATCCTTTTAATTTTTCCCTAATATCCTCATAGCAGTCGTAGACATCTAAATGCGAATACAAAAAACACCCTAATCGTTAGACTGATTTTCTAACTTTTAGGGTGTAGACAAAAAACTGGTTTTGTTCTTTATATTAATAATCTAAACTATCAGCTCTTCCAGGAGCGTTACCTACAAAGTAACCTGTCTTGGCATTGATAGAGAACAAATAAGTGCCATCTGATTTAAACATATTGTAATAACCATTACCATTGATAATATTTACAGGTTCAAGAATATAGTTATTTCCAGAGAAATAGCCTCGCGCCTGTGAAGTGGCCACGATTTTCTCTAATACTCCTGGGTTAAATATCCAGGCAGGATTTCCTGTATCCGCAATAGCAGCATTATTATACGGTACTCGGCTACGGTTACGTTCCAAATTACCTGATGCAGTGCCAGCTGCCTGATTATTTATTGTAGCAGCTGATGAGGAAGATTGACCGTTAGTTACGTTTGGTTGTTCAGTTGTTTGAGTGTCTGAAACCTTATTAGACGAAGCCTGTTCTTCGGATTGTTTTACCTGATTACGACCAGTTGAAACGATGGAGTGAAGTAAACTATCTAGACTAGCATTACCAGTATTAAGAGTTTTACTATCTAAAGAGTCAAAATTCGCTCCATCTTTTACTTCTAATTTTTCACTCTTCTTACCATCAACTACAGCAGGCGACTTAAACTTGTCGTTAACAGCTTTAACAGCATCAATTTGACGTTTTAGACTATCAAATTTAACTTTTACTTTACCGTAGTATTTAGTTCCTTTTAAAGCATCAACTTTCTTTTCTAATTCTGACAATTTATCAAATTCGCTATTTTTGAGTTGGGTTTTCTTATCATCAACAAAAAAGTTAGCATAAGCTTTGTTGAAATTATCTAAGTTCTGACTAGCTTTTTTATCTTCTTCTGATGAAGTCGTCGTAGCCTTAGAACTAGAACTTTGACTTGTTGCAGTTTGAGAATTTGTCGAATTATTATTCTTGAAATAGTTGTAACCAAAGATTGCTACTATTAGAAGTAAAATAAGAGCAATCAATGTTCCTACGATACCTCCACGCTTCCTAGAAGAGGATTTATACTCCTCTGAATCAGCAATAGTCGAATCTGGTTCTGTTGCAGTTGGTTCTGCTTCCGTAATCAGAGGGGGAACTGGGGTTACACTATTTTCTTGTTCTTGTGAAGATTCTTCTTTAGGTGAGACAGCATTAGCTTCTGTATCTTGTTCTTGAGAGACTGAATTATCCAACTTTTTAGAAAGCTCTTCTGCAGCTAACATCGCTGATAATTCTTCGCGCTGTTTCTTGATAAAATCATCTAAAGATGCCGTATCGAGGTTTGCAAAATCGCTTGATTTTGTCTCAAATTTTTGTGAAGCTACTTCATCACGATGTTGTTTGATGTATTTATCAAGAATACTATCTTCTTCGGTAATACCAGCCTTAATTTCAGAATCTTTTCTAACAGCCTCTTCTACTGTCATTTCTTTAGCATCTTTAAATTCAAGACCATCAGTTTCTTTTTCTGGTTCAAAAAATGGGTGTTTTTGATCTTCTGACATGAGTTCTCCCCGTTATTTTACTTGACGTCTCACACGTTCACCGTAATATTGGTACAAATCAACTTTTAAAGTACCATTGTAAAGCTTACGTTTTTTATCAGCTTGTGAGCCGTATTTTTTTTCAAATCCTTCGTCACTAGTTAGGATAAACTTGCTCCAAGTTTTTAAAGGCGCAAATGTTTGTCCCATCTCATTATACAAAATGTCCACTGCTTTGTCATCCAGGAGTCGTTCACCATATGGTGGGTTGGAGATAATAACACCGTTAATTTTATCTGTTTTTAAATCTTGAAGACGCATTTGTTTCAATTTGATAACATCTCCAAGTCCTGCTTCTTCTGCATTTTTTCTAGCAATTTCTACCATACGACCGTCTAAATCAAAACCTGAAATATCTAAATCAATATCATAGTTTGCTTTACTCTCAGCTTCATCACGAACCTTTTGTACTTGACTTTGATCTACCCATGGCCACGCCTCAAAGGCAAAATCACGATTAAAACCAGGAGCTATATTCATTCCAATCATAGCAGCTTCAATACAAAAAGTACCTGAACCACAAGTTGGATCAATCAATGGCTTATCAGGGAACCAATTAGATAATTGAATAATAGCTGCTGCCATGTTTTCTTTAATTGGTGCACCACCTTTTTCTGCACGGTAGCCACGTTTGAAGAGACTTGATCCAGTCGTATCAATCATGACAGTCGCTTTATCTTTTAAAATAGAAACTTCTATTTTAAATTCAGCTCCATTTTCTTGTAAGGGAACTCCTTCAGGACGGTGAAAGACTTTTTGAAGTTTCTTAGCAACAGCTTTTTTAGAAATGGCTTGTACACTAGGTTCATTGTGCAATTTTGACTTGACACACTTTGCTTTAGCAATAGGAAATTTTGCCCCTAACGGTAAATAATTTTCCCAGTCAAGGCCATATACACCCTGAAAAAGTTCCTCAAAAGTACGTGCTGGAAACTCTCCTACAATAATCTTTATACGATCGGCAGCTCGTAGCCATAGGTTCGTTTCAATGATTGTTTTGATATCTCCGTGGAAACGGACTCTACCGTTCTCAACTTGGCAGTCAATTCCTAGGTTTCTGATTTCTCTACCAACAATGGCTTCTAAACCAGCAGCAGCAGTTGCTATTAATTTGAATGATTCTTTCATTTTTCCTCTTTTACACTATCGTATTCATCACAGTTAAAAATTGGCTGAGATGTTATCTCAGCCACTAACCTATTATGCAATTTTCTATAAGCCATGTTTTGTTCCAGAAACAACTAGGAATTGTTTCTTTCGATAATCATCTGTCTACTGCAAAGCAGTCAGGATAGATTGTTCTCATTCCAACTATCCCATGCCCCTACCAAAGTTTGGGTTGCTAGCTTGAGGGGTTTACCGCGTTCCACTTTCTAGATTTCCCTAGAAACTACGTCACTGTGGCACTTTCAAAGCTATTCAGGCATATCCAAAGACTTAGCCCTTTTGCTTGCCGTAAGATAGCTAGCTATCTCCCTAGGCTTATTTTTTCGCCTAGCACAAACACTACTGGCATCACAGCCAGTGCTAGCATGGACTTTCCTCATAGTATATCAATACTACGCGATTATCCAAAAATTGCATATTTGAGAAATCTTTATTCTCTAATTTGTCTTCCAAAAACTTCTTTCTCAAGGCGGCTAATGCGTTTTAAAATATCAAAATTGGTTGCAGATTGGGCAATCGGTTTTTGATTATACATAGCTGTCCCTGAATTTCTTACATTTGAAGCTTCCCTTTCTTTTTTGTCTAAAGCTTGTTGTAGACGTCTATTTTCCATTTGGAGCTTCTCAATTTGCTCAAGATAATTTTCGTAATCTTTGATGACATCATCCAGAAATACATCGACTTCTTTCTTGTCATATCCCCGCATACTAACTTTAAAATCTTGCTCAAAAATATCTTTTGGGCTATAAATAATACTTGCCATTCTATTCTCCAAACCAGTCAAATCGTTTTAATATAAGTCCTATCCTTTATATCAAAGTAAATAATACCTAAATTAAATGGAAAAATCAAGCGTAAAACGTTCTCATATCCGAAAAAACGATCATTCCTCATATATTTCATTTAAGCGATCAAAAGTTAGGAAAGAAATATCATAAGCTTCCTTTTTTTTCATCATTTCTAGCAAAAATTTTAAATTAGTTTCATTTTCAGAATCATAAAAAAGATATGCACCTTGTGTGTTGTTAATGAGAAAATGATTGTATTGTTTAAATTGACCCGGGTTTTCATAGCTTGGGAAAGTATATTTAACAAAGTCAACTTGCTTAAAGAGTGCCAACTTAGCTTTATTAGCCTCATTCCAATTTTGGCCATGGTTCTCAAAGGTAAAAATTGTCGCAATTTGAAAATCATATTCTTTTTGTAAATCAAGAGCAACTTCCAAAGCCCAGTACTCAAACCCTAAATTTCCCATAAAAATAAACCAGTCTGCCCCATTTTCCAAGAAGCGTCTAAAATCCTTATCAATAGCCTTTTTTATAATAGTAATCCGAGGATCCTTATCCTGGAAAATCCCTAATTCAAAATTTTTGTAACCTGTTACAAGAATAGTTGACTTCATTTGTTGTCCATCCTAATTTTATGGTATAATAGTTTTGCTTATCTTAGCATTTTATTTGTAATGCAAGGAGAAAAATGGTTAACTATCCACATCAGCTTATTCGGAAAACAACAGTTACAAAATCAAAGAAAAAGAAAATCGATTTTGCCAACCGTGGTATGTCATTTGAAGCTGCTATCAATGCAACCAATGACTACTATTTGTCTCACGAATTAGCTGTCATTCATAAGAAACCAACGCCAGTACAAATCGTCAAGGTAGATTATCCTAAACGTAGTCGTGCTAAGATTGTAGAAGCTTATTTTAGACAAGCTTCTACTACTGATTATTCTGGTGTTTACAAAGGTTACTATATTGACTTTGAAGCCAAAGAAACCCGGCAGAAAACTGCTATGCCTATGAAAAATTTTCATGCTCACCAAATAGAGCACATGGCAAATGTATTACAGCAAAAAGGGATTTGCTTTGTCTTGCTTCATTTTTCCACACTTAAGGAAACCTATCTACTCCCTGCTCATGAGTTAATTTCATTTTATCAGATTGATAAAGGCAATAAATCAATGCCTATTGATTATATCAGAAAAAATGGATTTTTCGTAAAGGAGAGTGCCTTTCCTCAAGTCCCTTACTTAGATATTATTGAAGAAAAATTATTAGGCGGTGATTACAATTAAAAAGGAATCTGTTATCAAACTATTGAAGTATGCTTTTGGCATTATAATGGGATTTATTATCTTAACTATTGTAATAGGTGGGCTCCTATTTGCATACTACGTTAGTCGTTCTCCGAAATTAACCGATCAAGCTTTAAAATCCGTTAACTCTAGTTTGGTTTATGATGGTAATAATAAACTTATTGCCGATTTAGGCTCAGAAAAGCGTGAAAGTGTTAGTGCGGATAGCATTCCACTAAATTTGGTTAACGCTATCACTTCTATCGAAGATAAACGTTTCTTTAAACATAGAGGTGTCGATATTTATCGTATTTTAGGTGCAGCTTGGCATAATCTTGTTAGTAGTAATACGCAAGGTGGTTCAACCCTTGATCAACAGTTGATTAAACTGGCTTACTTTTCTACCAATAAATCTGACCAAACGTTAAAACGTAAATCACAGGAAGTTTGGCTTGCGCTTCAAATGGAGCGTAAATACACCAAAGAAGAAATTCTTACTTTCTATATTAATAAAGTTTATATGGGAAATGGTAATTATGGTATGAGAACGACAGCTAAATCATACTTTGGTAAAGACCTAAAGGAATTATCTATTGCACAACTTGCTTTGCTCGCTGGTATTCCTCAAGCACCTACACAATATGACCCTTATAAAAACCCAGAATCTGCTCAAACAAGACGTAATACCGTTCTTCAGCAGATGTATCAAGATAAAAACATTTCTAAAAAGGAATACGACCAAGCTGTTGCAACTCCAGTAACTGATGGCTTAAAAGAATTAAAGCAAAAATCTACTTATCCAAAATATATGGATAACTACTTAAAACAAGTTATTAGTGAAGTTAAACAAAAAACTGGTAAAGATATCTTTACTGCTGGGCTAAAAGTGTATACTAATATCAACACTGATGCACAAAAACAACTATATGACATCTACAACAGTGACACTTACATCGCTTATCCAAACAATGAATTACAAATAGCATCTACCATCATGGATGCGACTAATGGTAAAGTCATTGCACAATTAGGCGGGCGTCATCAGAATGAAAATATTTCATTTGGGACAAATCAATCTGTCTTAACAGACCGCGATTGGGGTTCTACAATGAAACCTATCTCAGCTTATGCACCTGCTATTGATAGTGGTGTCTATAATTCAACAGGTCAATCATTAAACGACTCAGTTTATTACTGGCCTGGTACTTCTACTCAACTATATGACTGGGATCGTCAATATATGGGTTGGATGAGTATGCAGACCGCTATTCAACAATCACGTAACGTGCCTGCTGTCAGAGCGCTTGAAGCCGCTGGATTAGACGAAGCAAAATCTTTCCTTGAAAAATTAGGCATATACTATCCAGAAATGAACTATTCAAATGCTATTTCAAGTAACAACAGTAGCAGTGATGCAAAATATGGTGCAAGTAGTGAGAAAATGGCAGCGGCTTACTCGGCTTTTGCAAACGGCGGAACTTACTATAAGCCGCAATATGTTAATAAAATTGAATTTAGCGATGGAACCAATGATACTTATGCAGCGTCTGGTAGCCGTGCGATGAAAGAGACTACTGCCTACATGATGACGGATATGCTGAAAACAGTACTAACATTTGGTACTGGTACTAAAGCAGCTATCCCTGGTGTTGCACAAGCTGGTAAGACTGGTACTTCCAACTATACGGAAGATGAGTTAGCTAAAATTGAAGCAACTACTGGTATCTACAATAGCGCCGTTGGTACAATGGCTCCTGATGAAAACTTTGTCGGCTATACTTCTAAGTACACAATGGCAATTTGGACTGGTTATAAAAATCGCCTTACACCACTTTATGGTAGCCAACTGGATATTGCTACTGAGGTTTATCGTGCAATGATGTCCTACCTAACTGGCGGATACAGTGCAGATTGGACAATGCCAGAAGGGCTCTATCGAAGCGGAAGCTACTTGTATATCAATGGGACAACTACAACCGGCACTTACTCTTCTTCTGTCTATAAGAATATCTATCAAAATTCTGGACAGTCAAGTCAAAGCAGTAGTTCAACATCCTCTGAGAAACAAAAAGAGGATAAGAATACAGCAAATGATGCCAATTCATCATCCCCACAAGTCGAAACACCTAATAATGGTAATGCTACTACCCCTAATAATTCTAATCAAACTGTGCCAGGAACTGGACATGGTAATGGTAACAGCAATACAGCACCTAACGGTAATTAAAAAAACTGGATAATATATCCAGTTTTTTAATTTATAATTACTATTACTAATTAGCTAGTGCTCCCATCGGATCCCACGGCGCTAAAGTAATTGGCTCTGCGTTGTAAGCCTCTAATTCTTCTTTAGTAAGCAATTCTTTACGAACGACTATTTGGTAAGTATATTCATCCATCCAAGCATCTGAAGCTACAAAATAACCATCCTTACCAACTTTCTCTCCCCAAGAGTTCTCAACTTTCCATTTTAAAGGTTGTCCAGATTCATCAAGGTCTACTCCCGTTAAGACCATAGCATGTGTCATTAAACTTTCACTATAATCTAGGCGGCCCGCTTTGTCTTGGCTAAGTTTAATATCCATAGATGAATTAAAATCATAAGTCGTAGTTGCTAGGATACCCTTTTGACGATTTGATACTTGACCTACGTCTGAACCAAACCACACAGTTTCTCCTGATTTCATTTGCGCAATCGCTAACTCTTTAAACCGTTTCATATCAAGGTTTAAATATTTAACAGCTGGCCCTCCGACAACATTTCCAAGCATCTCAACTGTATAGGATTGTCCATAAGGCTTATCTACAGTTGGAGCATTGATAATAGAAACATAATCTGATAGGTCAAGATTAACATATTTTTGATAAAATGCTTTCGGTGTAATATTTTTATCAGACTGATAATGATTGTCTTTATCACGATAAGCAAAATCAAAAGATTGCGGTGGCAAGCCAAGGTTCATTGCTAAAAAGTTAAAAATTTCTTGAAGCAATTCTTCCTTTTTATTTTGAACAGTTGCCCCATCTGCTCCCTGTGCTATTAATTCTCGTAGAATCTGTGCATCTTGGCGTAAGAGTTTATTCAAATATTGATTTAGTTCACGACTAGCACTTGATGAAACAGATTCAGGATAAACTGTTTTAGGAACGACACCATATTTCTCAAACAGAGCAACCACCATGTCCCATTGTCCGCCATCTTGTTGAGGTACATCTAATAGGAATTTCACCTTACGACTACTCAATTCCTGATTTGCAGTCGCAATAATTTGTTCCATAAACCAATTTGATTTTTCATACTTATCCCAGAAAAATGTATGTGCCTGAGATAATTCAAAGTTCTCGAGTTTAAAATCTGAAATCAGTTTATGACGAAATGTGTTCAGTGCAGCAAACATCCAGCAACGTCCTGATTGTTTCTGATTAGAGACTTCATCTTTGGTCAAATCAATTGAAAAGACATAGTCGTTCTCAATCTCACTTTGACGTGTCTCTAGAGACTTCAATAAACCATTGTGAGTTACTGCATTTTCAATAGCGCTAAATTTTGTATTTGCTTGGTAATCAGCAAATAACTTATCTGTAAATGTTTGAGTTAATTCTGACATAAATTCCTCCTTTTATACTTAGCTACTATTATAAACATTCTGAATATTTCTGCAAGTCTGAAAGTAATTTATTAGAGAAACAAAAATAGCTAGAATATTCTAGCTATTTTTCTTATTTCCAGAAATCATCAAAAATTGTGATTGGAAGATGACGTTTATGTTGACCCTTATACCACCAATTTTCAATGATATCTCGAGACTTGTCCGAAACTACCTTCCCTTCAAGATAAGCATCAATTTCTTGGTAGGTTACTCCAAGTGCTATTTCATCAGCGATTCCTGGTTTATTTTCTTCTAAATCTGCGGTTGGAATCTTTTCGTACAAGGCTTTATCAGCACCAAGTTCAGCTAATAACTGTTTTCCCTGACTTTTATTAAGTCTAAAGAGGGGTAATAAATCAGCACCTCCATCACCAAATTTGGTGAAAAAACCTGTAATATTTTCTGCAGCATGATCAGTACCAATAACCGCTCCAGCATATTGACCTGCAACTGCATATTGACTAATCATTCTTTGACGAGCTTTAATATTTCCTTTATTAAAGTCTGTAATCTCTACTCCTGCTGCATTAAGAGCTCTAACTTGGCCATCAACAGCTTCTTTAATATTAATGGTCAAAGCAATATCTGGCTTGATAAAATCTAATGCTTTTTGTGCATCTTCTTCATCGGCCTGAATACCATATGGTAAACGAATAGCTATAAATTGATAGTTTTCCCCTGTATCAGCACGCAACTCTTCAACTGCTAGTTGAGCTAGACGTCCTGCTAAAGTTGAATCTTGCCCCCCTGAAATACCCAGTACATAGGTCTTTAGAAAACTATGTTTTAATAGATAGTCTTTTAAAAATTCTACGGAACGACGGATTTCTTGACTTGGATTAATAACAGGTTTTACACCGAGTTCTTTGATAATTTGATCTTGCAAAGTCATCTTACTTCTCCTTTTGCCAAAGCTTCTTTACGGATACGATCAATCAGGTCCATTTTATTTTGCCAAACATCGCGTGCCAAATCAACTGGGTAATCCTGTGGATTCAGAACACGTTTATACTCATCCCAAAGCTGATCAAATTCTTTGCGTCCGTACTCTTGAATTTCTTGAAGACTTGGTAATTGATAAACTAATTTCCCTTTGTCAAAGATATCTACCAGTAAGGGTACTGCGTCAAAATCACGGACTGTTTTATTGATATAAGTATAAGTTGGATGAAACATGTCAATTTCATCTAATTGTGTCACATCAGTGTCTGCAAATGTGATGTAATCACCCTCAGATTTCCCTTTAGCTCGACTGGTGATACGCCAAACTTGCTTTTTCCCAGGTGTTGATACTTTTTCAGCATTGTTTGATAGTTTAATTGTATCTCGCATACTACCGGCGTCAGTCTCAATAGAAACAATTTTATAAACAGCACCTAGCGCAGGCTGATCATAGGCTGTAATTAATTTTGTCCCGACACCCCAAACATCAATTTTAGCTTTTTGCATTTTTAGGTTGAGGATTGTATTTTCATCTAGATCATTCGAAGCATAAATCTTTGCATTAGGAAAACCGGCGTCATCTAACTGCTGACGAACTTTCTTAGACAAATAAGCTAAATCACCTGAATCAAGGCGAACTCCCAAGAAGTTAATCTTTTCGCCCATCTCTTTTGCAACTCGAATAGCATTAGGCACCCCTACACGAAGGGTATCATAAGTATCCACTAAAAAGACGCAATCTTTATGAGTTTCTGCGTAAGCTTTAAATGCCTGGTAATCATCGCCATAAGTTTGAACTAAAGCATGTGCATGCGTTCCTGATACTGGAATATTAAAGATTTTACCAGCACGAACATTGCTTGTTGCGTTAGCACCACCAATAATCGCTGCCCTAGTACCCCAAATGGCTGCATCCATTTCTTGAGCACGTCGTGTCCCAAACTCTAATAGCGGTTCATCTTCAATAACAGAACGAATACGAGCTGCTTTTGTAGCAACAAGTGTCTGGTAGTTGATGATATTTAAAATCGCTGTCTCTACTAACTGACATTGTGCTAAAGGACCTTCAATTTGAACTAATGGTTCATTAGCAAATACAAGGTCACCTTCCTTGGCTGATTTGACAGTCAGTTCCATTTTTAAATTTTTTAAGTAATCTAAAAATTCTTCAGGATAACCTAACTCTTCTAAATAGGATAAATCACTATCAGAAAAACTCAGATTTTCTAAATAACGAACAATACGCTCTAAACCTGCAAAAACAGCATAACCATTTTCAAATGGAACCTTGCGAAAGTAAGCTTCAAACACCGCTTTTTTATTGTGAATACCTTTATTAAAATAAACTTGCATCATATTGATTTGATATAAATCAGTATGTAGTGTTAAACTATCGTCTTTATACATCAGACAATCTCCTTTTAATCATGAGCCTAGGATAAGGCTATATGTCTAACATTATAGCATATTTCTATCTCGGTAGTTCAGTTTATCACCTTACTTTCATGAAAATAAAAAGAAAGACTAATCGTTTTTCGATAGTCTTTTCTACTTTGTATTTCTTAGAAATGCTCAGTTATATAGTTATAGACACCCTGTCCAGCGATAGCACCTTCACCAACAGCAGTCGCAATCTGACGTAGGTCTTTTTGACGAACATCCCCAATAGCATATAGTCCTGGAATTGATGTTTTCATATTTGTATCAGTTAAGACCCAGCCAGTCTCATCCGTAATACCTAATTCTGATACCATGCTAGAATGTGGTTTCAAACCAACGTAAATGAAAACACCTCCGAAAGGCATCTCTGAGATTTCTCCAGTCTTTAGATTTTCAACAGTTACACCAGATACTTTAATCTCATTTCCTTTAATCTCTTTGACCACTGAATCCCATACAAATTTTATTTTTTCGTTAGCAAAAGCTCGGTCTTGAAGTACTTTTTGAGCTCTCAATTGATCACGTCGGTGAATAATAGTAACACTTTTAGCAAATTGAGTTAAGAAGACAGCTTCTTCAACAGCAGAATCACCGCCACCCACAACTAAAAGATCCTGATCACGGAAAAATGCACCATCACAAACCGCACAGTAAGAAACGCCACGACTAGTATATTCCTCTTCACCCGGAACTCCTAAAAGGCTGTTTTTAGCTCCGGTAGCAAGGATTACTGTTTTGGCTTCATACGATTCATCTTCGGTGATAACACGCTTTACATCACCATCGTTCTCAACTCTTTGAACTATACCATAAATATGCTCTACTTCAAATTTTTCCAACGGCTCATACATCTTCATTGATAATTCTGGACCTGAGATATGATCGTAGCCTGGATAGTTCTCAATTTCAGCAGTATTATTCATCTGTCCACCTGGAGCACCTTGTTCAATTAACCCAACTTTAAGGTTTGAACGTGCAGCGTAAAGCGCTGCTGTCATACCACCAGGACCTGAACCTATTATTAAAGTATCATACATTACTATTTCTCCTTTGAATCTTATGGTTTTATTCTATAGCAAAGCGTCTATATTTCCAACTAATCTGACTAAGCTTTTATCATTAAAATGATAGCTACAAATGCAAAGGCAAGTATTGGAGCTGTCATAAGAGCTATCAGAAGGACATCATAAAGAACAGATTGGCGTTCTCTAGCTGTTTTATCTATGTTTTTCTTGGCACGCCAAAAGACCCAAATTATACCAACTAAAATAACAGTTATGCTGGCAAGCCCTAAACCTTGTAAATAAACTTTTGCTATTTCTAAAAACATCTCTATCCAACAAGCGATTGTCAAAACATATCGCAGCTTTCTTATATACTTAGCCTAACTCAAGAATAATTAAAAATGAAGATTAGACATTCTAACCTTCATTATATCAAAATATTTTAGCTTATAGGTACGATTTGTTATAACTAGCGAAGAATTCTTTTGTACGTTCTTCTAAAGGATGGTTAAATAATTGTTCAGGCGTCCCAGACTCTAAAATACGACCTTTTTCCAAAAATAAAACTTTATCTGCTACTTGGTAAACAAAATTCATATCATGACTAACAAGTACCATGGTTTGCCCCTGCTTAGCAGCATCTGCAATAGATTTTTCAACTTCTCCAACTAATTCTGGATCAAGTGCTGATGTCGGTTCGTCTAAAAGAAGAACATCAGGTTTCATGGCTAATGCGCGTGCCAAAGCAACACGTTGTTTCTGTCCACCTGATAAATGTCTTGGATAATATTTTTCACGATCTGCAAGTCCGACCTTTGCCAGTTCGTCTCTTGCAATCCGTGTTGCCTCTTGATCTGACATCTTTTTGACAATTTTCAAACCTTCTTTTACATTATCCAAAGCTGTACGACGCTCAAATAGATTGAATTGTTGAAAAACCATGGCTAACTTACGGCGTAATGTTAGTATGTCATCTTTACTGATTGATTTAAAATCAACTTTAAAATCATCAATTTCAATTGTTCCATAATCAGGCTCTTCTAAATAATTCATACTACGAAGAAAGGTTGATTTTCCTGCACCTGAAGCACCTACTAGAGCAACAACTTGACCTTTTTCAATATCTAAATCAAGTTTGTCTAACACTTTTTGACCAGAAAATGATTTAGTCAATTGTCTCAATTTTATCATTAGCGTACTCCTCCTGGAATCTCATCAGTTAAATGGCGTGGAGCCTTAATTGCCATTTTTCGTTCAATAGCATTTCCCAATTGTTCAATTAAGAAACTAACCGCCCAGTAAACAAGTGCCACAGAGATATAACGTTCAAAATAGCGATAATCGCTACCACCCATAATTTGTGCTTGGGCAAACATTTCAACAATACCAGCATTAAAAGCTAAAGAGGTTCCCTTAGTTAGACCAATTAACGTATTTATCAAAGTAGGTGTTGCGACTACTGCTGCGTTTGGAATAATAACACGACGATAAACTTGCGCTGAGGTCATCCCTAAACTACGTGCTGCCTCAATTTCACCTTGATCAACCGACAAAATCGCCGCTCGTATAGTTTCACTTGTATAAGCCGCTTCATTAAAAGCAAATGCAGTAATAGCAAATACAGAAGCCGGTATAGCATTAATGTTCCAATCAAAACCATATTTTTGGTTTAAAAATTTCAAGAAAAGTGGAATTCCATAATAACTCAGCATTAATTGAACAAGTATTGGAGTCCCACGTAAAAAACTAACAAATAAAGCTTGAATCGGATATAAAATTTTGACACGGTTAATTTTCACTATTGCAAAAATCAAAGCTAAAATGAGTCCAAATAAGGCTCCTGCTACTGTCAATAATAGTGTTATGGGTAATCGCTCTAAAATTGAGGGTATTGCATCTAAAACAGCCTTCCAACTAAATAATTTCCCCGCTGGAACCTGACTAACCAAATTATTATACCAAGACCATCCACCCGTCAAGATAAATTGATTCATTCCTTCTACTTTCCTTTTCTAAACTTTCTTATCTTCGTTATTCTATCACGCAAACTCTGACATGTAAAAAGATAAAACTTATAGTCTCACTGATTTACTTATCAATGTTTGAAACGTAATCTCCACCGAAATATTGTTTACTTAAACGCGCCAAAGTACCATCTTCTTTCAAAACTTTAATACGCTTATTTATAAATTTCTGTAGAGTTTTACCTTTTTTATCTTTTGGTAAAAGGAGGTATTCTAATCCATCCTTATTATTACCAATTTTACCTTTCAAAGGAGAAACGCTTAAGTTTAATGATTGATCTTTTACAATATAGTCAGATGAAATGGCATCATATAGGATAAAGTCAATTTTCCCACTCTCAATATTTTTTAATCTGCTAGTAACACCAGTTGTCCCAGAAACATATTTGATTTTTATTGGTTTTTTATTAGGATGATTTTTATTCCAATTTTCTAGAACCTGTGCATAGTTAACGCCAGATAAAACTTCGGTTGATTTTCCAGAGAGGTCACTTAATGATTTGTAATGGCTCCCCTTCTTCCCTACTACGGCATAATTTGAACGGGATATAGGCTCTGAGAAGAGATATTTTTCTGCTCTTTCTTTATTGTATGAAAAATCATTAGCTGATAAATCAAATTTCCCTGCATCAATACCTGTTGAAATAGTATCAAAAGGAACTGTCTTGAAGGTTACTTTGTACTTACTACCTTTAAAAACAGCTTTGACAACATCAACATCATAACCTTTGAATTTCCCGTCTTTTTGATAAGTAAATGGTGCCGTGTCAGAATCTGTAGCTACTTTAAGTTCTACTTTCTCTGACGCCTGAACTGATACTGCTAGGCTGGCGGTTGCGACTATAGTTGCAATAGATAATATTATTTTTTTAAACATAAGAATTCTCCTAAAATATCATATTACTAGTCTAACACTCTAAAATCTATCTGTATAATAGTATTTCCTTATCAGGTGATAAAGATTTTATATCAATAAAAAAGCCTGAAACGAGCTGATTTCAGACTTTAATAATTTCAAAAACTTTGTTTTTTAGCTTTGCGCTCCGCACGCCCCTTAGCACGATTACTTGCTCTACGCTCTTTGCGACGCTTTTCATCAACTTTCCATTGAATTTTTTTCTTGTAACCTGGTTTTATTTTTTTCTTTTTCTTTTTCACAAGTCCAATCATTTCTGTATCTAATTTTTGATAGGACTTTTCACGGTTATTACGACGATCACGGTCGTATGTATCTTGAAATTCACCGTTCTTAATGACTTTAGGAATAAAATTAATACCTAGTTTTTCAAGTTCACGAATATCAGAATCGTCACTTGGCTGATATAAAGTTATAGCAGTACCAGATAAGCCATTACGGCCTGTGCGACCGACACGGTGGACAAAGAAAGATAGGTCTTGAGGTATGGCATCATTGATAACATGGCTAACACCTTCAATATCAATACCACGCGCTGCTAAATCTGTTGCAACGATATATTCAAATTCGAGGTTTTTAACCTGATTCATAATACGTTTACGTTCACGAGGTGCAATCCCACCATGAATTTTAGCTACTTTTAAGCCATTACTAGAAAGATACGAGTGTAATTCGTCTGCACGCTCTTTCGTATTAACAAATATCATTGCAAGGTAAGGCTGCATTAGTTTAGAGAGTTCCAAAATTTGTGCATTTTTATCACGTCCTTTAGTGGACAAAAGCCAGTTATCGATGGTATCAGTGATAACTGTTGCTGTTTTGATTTTTTCCATTACAGGATTGGTCAAATATTTCTTTAAAAATGGCTGTAATTTTTGTGGAATCGTTGCTGAAAAGACTAAAATTTGGACATCCTTGGGTAAAGACCCTGCAATCTTATCAACGGTATCAAGGAATCCCATATCCAGAGTCATATCTGCTTCATCAACCACAAAAGTATGCGCCTTATGAATAGCTAAATCACCTGACTTCACCAAATCATAAATACGTCCTGGGGTTCCAATGACAATATGAGGTTGGCTTACTTTCAACTTTTCAATTTGACGTAATTTGTCAGTACCACCAACATAGTTAACCACCCGTATTTCTTGCTCTGAATGCTCAGCAATTTGTTTAGTTGCCTGATAAATTTGTGTTGCCAACTCTCTACTTGGTGCAGTAATAACAACTTGAACATCATTACTACTTTCATCTAGCTTCTCAAAAATAGGAAGTAAAAAGGTGTGGGTTTTACCAGAACCAGTTTTCGATTCCCCCACAAGATCGCGGCCTGAACGAACAACTGGAATCAATTTAGCTTGAACATCAGTTGGATCGACGAATTTTAACTCATCGAGAGCCCTCTGAATGTATGGTTTAAAATTAAAATCTTTAAATGACATGTCTATTTCCTTACTATTATTATGTTCATTATACCATTAAAGGCTACAAGAAAGCAAAAGGGAATCTGGCAGTCCATACCACATCCCCTAATAAAGTTTAAAGATATAAAATAGCAAGTGTAATAGCGCTCATGAAAATACCAATAGCCCATAAAAAAGCATCTACTTTCCATTCGCTCCATTTATTACCTTTGCCAGACACACCACCTAATTCTAAATGGTGATGAAATGGTGTCATGCGGAAGATACGTTTCCCAACACCAGTTTTCTTCTTAGTATACTTAAAGTATGCTACTTGCAACATCACTGAAGACGTCTCAAAAACATAGACAAAGCCGATAAAAAGCAAGGTCCATTCCTGACGTAAGGCAATTGAAATGGCTGCTAACATAGCACCCAATGCAAGTGAACCAACATCTCCCATAAAGACTTTAGCTGGTTTATGATTAAAGACAAAAAAGCCAAGTAAAGCACCAATCATGATAACGATAATCAATAAAATATCAAATTGCGTTTGATTATAAGCAATGATTCCATAAGTAATCAAACTGATAACAACCGAAATAGAAGCTAGACCATCAATTCCATCTGTTAGGTTCACAGCGTTTGAAAAACCAACAACCCAGAAAAGAACAAAAAAAGCATATAAGTATCCTACTTCAAGGTTAAAACCAAAAATATTTATCGCAGATGTGCCACTTGGTAACACATGGACAAAATAAAAAATTAGACCCGCAATTAGTTGGAGCGACATTTTTTGCTTTGGAGTCAAGCCCTCATTGATTTGTTTAAAAATTTTCAAAAAATCATCTAAAAAACCAATAATTCCATAGATAAGAACAACAGATAAAATACCAAAAGTTGCACCTAAATTACCACTATTTTCTTTAGATAAAATAATACTAAAAATAAGTGAGACAAGAAGAGCAACAATCAAAAATACCGTTCCTCCCATTGTCGGCGTACCTGCTTTGGCTAGATGTTGTTTGACATCTTCATGCATTTGTTGCCCGCCAATTTTCTTCAATTGGTAAAACTTAATGAAGCGTGGAATGGCAATAACTGTCAGGACAAATGCTATGACACCTGCCATTATACTTAAAAACATGTTAATCTCCTATTGTAATTTTGATTTTTTTAATTTTATTGATGGATTTTCCAACATCAATACTTTGTTTTCTTACTTTACCTGAGGTTGAACCTTTATAGGTCACTTTTATACCTGTCCATTTAGCAAACTGTTCAACGTTTGCTTTAGACCAACCATACATATCAGGTAATTCAGTCAGTTTATTTGTTAATACTAGTAGCTGTTCATTCTCAGCAAGATTAGCTCCTGGTCTTTTAGATACTTTAGAAACTTTACTACCATTTCCTAAAATAATTGGCTGAACCAGATTACGACGTAATTCTTCCGCTACATGACCTGGATTTTCACCAACTATTTTTGATAGTTTATATTTTGTCTGATGTTCTGAGTCATTCAATCCCGGTTTTAATATCGTTTCTTTCATTGCTGTTGCTTGTTCTAAAACAGGATTAACAACATCTTTCCAGAATGTGATACTAAATTTTTCGGGTTGTTGGATGGTAACATACATGATGAAGTCAGGATTTTCCGATGGCACCATAGCCACAACTGAGTTAATAGTATCATTCTTTCCTTGCAGATAACCACCACCACCTTCCTGAGCTATTTGGGCAGTACCAGATTTTACTGCAACTGATTGATTGCCCACCTGAATAACTGGGGCACCTGCTGCATATAATGTACCATAATAAGGATCTGTCCCAACAGTAACCATATAATCACGTGTTTTACTAGCTGCTTCTTTGGAAATTGGTTTTCCAACAACTTCTTTTCGTGCTGTACGAGAAGTCCCTGTATTTGGATCATAAATACTGCTAATAAACTGTGGTTGTAACATAACACCATCATTCGAGATAGACGTAAATGCGCGCAACATTTGAACTTGCGTTACACCAATACCTTGACCAAATGAGCTCATAGCGATAGTTACTTCATTGTCAGATGGGAACAAACCTCCACTTTCATGAAGCATCCCAAAACGTGTTGGGTAACCAAATTTAAACTTAGAAAGATAGTTTAACCATTTATCTCGTCCCATTTTTTGTTCCAAGGTTACCATACCAACGTTACTGGAATGTGCAAACCCTTGTGGAAAAGTCATATAACTACCAGACGATAACCCTTCATTGACATCCCAATCTCGAATAACCGCATCTGCGATTTTATATTGTGCACTGTTATACACTTCAGTAGAGTTAAAATGCTTAGAATCAATTGCAGAAGCTAGAGTCATTACCTTCATTGTTGAACCAGGTTCAAAAAAATTATCATATAGTAGTGTGTTATAGGTACCCAAATTTTTCTTATCGTAACCTTTAAGGGTAGAAGGATTATAAGTAGGACGCTGACTCGTTGCTAGAATTTCTCCTGTTTTAGCGTTGACAACTGTAGCACTCGCAAATTTTCCTTTGGTTTTTTCTGCGAAAACATCCATCTGAGTCTCTAAAACAGTCTGAATAGGCTCTGATAAAGTTGTGTAGATATCCTTACCATTAACCGCCCTACGTTCTGTTGTTGCAGTACCTAAAAGAACATTCCCACTACGGTCTTTTTCGTATGTTACTTTACCATCAGTACCTGATAATACCTTGTTAAGTGCCGCTTCAAGGCCTGTATTACCAACTAATTTTTTTCCATCTCCATCATCCTGAGGAAGAGTAAATCCTATAAATTGTGAAGCAAATATCCCATTTGGATAAATACGCCCCGGACTGGTAGAAAAACCAATTCCTTTGATATCTGACTTTTCCATCGTTTTCTTGATGTCAGCCATCTTGGTATAAGACAATCCTGAACCTGAACTTCCAAAGGAAACTTGAAACAATTTTTTTTGATTGAGTTGTTTTAGGACAAGATTTTTCTTCATGCCCAATTTATTCTCTAAGATACTAGCTACTTTTTCATACTGAGAAGGTTGTACATATAGTTTTTGACCTGTAGCTGTCGTATAGTTCTTTGAGATAATAGCATAGAGACTATAGGTCGTAGCATCCTCAGCGATAGGATTTCCATTACGGTCGTAAATTGTCCCACGCTTCGCCTGTACTGTCATACTTTGTTGATAGACTTTCTTGGCTTCCTTGGATAAATTAACCCCAAATTTACTATCTGTACCAACGATGATGACAAAGTTAATGATAAAAATGAAAAATAGGAAAATGGTTAAAATCATCAAATTTTGACCTACTCTTTCCCTATTTTTCTGTGGCGAACGCCTATCTCTTATATGGATCACATAATCAAGGAAGATTTTTTTTAGCTTTTTAAAAAAAGTCACAGACTAGTCCACCTTCCGATAAATATTGTCGTTTTGAATTGTTAAACCAGCATCTTTAGCAATTTTAGTAATTCGATCACGATTAGAAAGCTCATTTACTTCTTGTTTAGCATTGTCAAATTCTGTCTGTTTATCGTTGATTTTACTATTTAATTGATTTACTTCTTGTTTAACTTGTAAACTATTACTTTGCAAGTAAATAATACCGACTGCCATGATAATAGCAGTAATTACAATAGCGCCATAAAAAGCTTTCTCAATGCGAGAGAAAGTCTTGATGTGACGTTGTAAAGTTTGTGTTACTGCTTCAGTTCGTTTTTCATTTGTCATAAGTTTCTTTCTTATTATCGAATACGACGCGCTACTCTCAATTTCGCTGAATGGGCACGATTGTTCGCTTCTAGTTCTTCTTGACTTGGTAAGATGGGTTTACGATTAACGAGCTCCATCTTAGGTTGTAAATCATCTGGTATAAAAGGAAGACCTTTAGGTACTTCTACTGTTGATGCTTCTTTAAAAAGTTGCTTAGTAAGACGATCTTCTAAAGAATGAAAAGTGATGACAGATATACGACCATCAACAGCTAATAAGTCCATTGCTTGTTGTATAGATTCATCTGCAGCTCCTAGTTCGTCATTGACTTCAATACGAATAGCTTGAAAAATTTGTTTAGCTGGGTGACCTTTTTTCTTCAGTTCTTTGGCAGATTTAGACGATTTGATAATCTCAGCCAATTCTGTTGTTGTAGATATTGGTTTTTCAGCTCGTACTTGCTCAATTTTTCGAGCAATTTGTTTTGAAAATTTATCTTCGCCATACTTAAAGAAAATCCTTACTAAATCATGATAACTATAAGTGTTCACAACGTCATAAGCTGTAAGGCTCTGCTCTCTATTCATTCGCATATCAAGGGGGGCATCTTGTTTATATGAGAAACCGCGTTCACGCTCGTCCAGCTGTGGGCTTGATACACCTAAATCATAGCAAATACCATTAATTTCCGACACTCCTAATGCTTTTAAGTTAGAAGATAGATTTCTGAAATTATCTTTGATAAAGGTTACTTGACCGGTATCCACATATTTCTTTAAACGTATATGAGCATTGTCAATAGCCTTCTGGTCTTGGTCAAATGCGTAAAGGTGCCCATCTGGGCCTAATTGTGAAAGAAGATATTCGCTGTGTCCTGCCCCACCTAAAGTAGCATCTACATAGATACCATCTGGCTTAATATCAAGCATATCCACAGTCTCGTGCAAAAGCACAGTAATATGATGAAAATCGTTTGTCATAACTTTAATTGTACCATAAATCCTAAACTTTAGAAAAGTAAAAGAGAGACCGATAAATGCAATCTCTCCTATTATAGGTCAACTATTCCCTTACTTGACCAGTTCCATTAATATAGTATTTTGTACTTGTTAAAGCTTCTAATCCCATCGGTCCACGCGCGTGTAATTTTTGAGTCGAAATACCAATCTCTGCTCCGAGTCCAAAAACGAAACCATCTGTAAAACGTGTTGAAGCATTAACATAAACTGCCGCTGCATCTACCATATCCTGAAAAATTTCTGCTCTACTGATATTATTAGTAATGATAGCTTCTGAGTGATGACTACTGTATTTATTAATCCAGCTAATTGCTTGTTCAAAAGAATCTACTACTTTCACTGACATAATATAGTCTAAAAATTCAGTAGCATAATCAGACTCACTTGCAGCAACAGCATTTTCTAAAAGTTGTAAAGCTTCCTCATCGGCACGAAATTCAACTGACTGGTTCGATTCTTTGAGCATTTTCTCCAATTGAGATAAAAATCCCTTAGCAATAGCTTGATGAACAACTAACCCTTCAGCAGCATTACAGACACTAGGGCGTTGGGTTTTAGCATTAATAACAATCTTAGCTGCCATATCTAAATCTGCAAATTCATCAATATAGATATGAACATTTCCAACACCTGTTTCGATAACAGGAATCTTTGACTTTTCCTTCACCGTTTGAATTAATTTTGCACCACCTCTTGGAATTAAGACGTCCACGTAGTCTGTTGCCTGCATTAACTCCTCTGCTACAACGTGACTAGTATCTTCAACTAATTGTACTATATCTGGGTTGTGGCCTGTATCTTGCAATGTTTGGCGCATACAATTAACCAAGGCAGTATTTGAAAAAATAGCATCTTTACCACCACGTAAAATAATAGCGTTCCCTGTTTTAAAAGCTAAACTAAAGGCATCCACCGATACATTGGGACGACTTTCAAATATCATTGCAATAACCCCTAAAGGCACTCTTTTTTTAAGGATTTTTAAACCATCTAAATTTGTATAACCACTAACAACTTGACCAATCGGATCTGCCAAATCTGCTACCTGATAAATACCGTTTGCTATCGCCTGTATGCGGTCTTTGTTTAGTCGTAGACGGTCCACCATAATTTCTGAGATACCATTATCTTTTGCCTTAGCAACATCGCGAGCATTCTCAGTCAAAATGGTTTCAGTATCAGCCACTATGTTTCTCGCTAAGTCCCTGAGTATCTCATTTTTACTAGCTGTACTTAATCGTGCTACTGATTGACTAGCTTTTTTAGCATTTTGCCCTAATATTTCAATATACGTCATAACTCAATCTCACTTTCCTTGAGCAAAATAAGTTCCAATATTATGCCCATCTAACACCTTTAAAATATCACGAGGATTGGCGCCATTCATCAATATCATTTGTCCATTGTTATCAAACACCATTTGTGCACTTTTAATTTTACTAAGCATGCCACCAGTACCAAACTTACTTCCTGCTCCTCCAGCTGACTTAATGATGTCATCGGTGATCTCAGAAACATGACTACGTAAAACAGCATCATCATAAATATTAGGATTTTTATCAAAAAGACCATCAATATCTGACAGCATAATTAATAAATCTGCTTTAGTAATTTTAGCAACGACAGCAGAGAGACGGTCATTATCCCCAAACTTCGTTTTATGATCCATCTCATCCACGCTGACAGCATCATTCTCATTGACGATTGGCAAAATTCCCATAGAGAGCAGACTCTCAAAAGAGTTTGTTACATTTTGCAAACTCTCTGGAAAAACCACAACGTCACGTGTTAATAAAATTTGGGAAACATGAGTTTGATAGTGCGAAAATATCTGAGAATAAAGACTCATCATGGCTACTTGTCCTACGCTAGAAACTGCTTGTTGTTGTGATATTTCTTGAGGACGCTTATCCATTTTCAAAATGTCTAAACCAAACCCCATAGCTCCAGATGATACTAAAATCACCTCCATGCCTCTATTCATAAGACTAGAAATAACAAATGCTAAATGGTCTATTTTACTTAAATTAATTTTCCCGCTTGTCTGTACGAGGGAACTGGTTCCTACTTTAATAACAATTCTTCTAGTTGTCTCAAAATGTCTTTTCATAAAAAAATTATATCATAGGCCCTTTAGGAATGCTATCTGAAAACATCATTGAAAATTCACAAGCATTTCCAAGTGTTTTCTTTTATTACTATGCTATAATCTAGAATCGGAAAACGTTTTATAAGTATTAAGGAGATATTATGTCTAGAGAATACATCGCCTTGTCAAAAAATATCATCAAACACCTTGGTGGGCAAAATAATATTAACAATGTTTACCATTGTCAAACACGCCTTCGCTTTAGTCTCAATGATCCGACGAAAGTAAACCTTGAGCAATTAAAAACTTTAAAAGAGGTAAAAACTGTCGTTATCAGCGGAGGGCAACATCAGATAGTGATCGGGACTCATGTCGCAAAAGTGTTTGAAGAAATTAACTCCCTCATTGAAACTAACTCAACGACTAAAACAGAACAAACTAAAAAAGCCAAAGCAGTTAGTCGAATTATTGATTTTGTTTCTGGGACTTTCCAACCGATTTTACCAGCTTTATCAGGCGCTGGTATGATTAAGGCATTGCTAGCTTTATTACTAGTATTCAAAATCTTGACACCGTTATCTCAAACATATATATTACTAAATCTTTTTGCAGATGGTGTTTTCTATTTTTTACCTATCTTAATCGCTATCACAGCTGCTCAAAAATTGAAAGCTAATCCTATTTTAGCTTTGGGAACTGTTGTCATGCTCCTTCACCCTAATTGGGCTAATTTAGTAGCTTCTGGTAAACCAGTATCCTTATTCCATACGATCCCATTCACACTTACTAACTATGCATCAAGTGTCATTCCCATTATTCTAATTATTTGTGTTCAGGCTTATATAGAAAAATATTTAAATCAAATTATTCCTAAATCACTACGTTTAGTGCTTGTTCCTATGTTAATATTTCTCAGCATGGGAATTTTGTCGTTCTCTATATTGGGACCAATGGGTACTATCGCTGGCCAATATTTAGCTGTTATTTTTACTTTTTTATCCAAATACGCCAGTTGGGCACCTGCTTTTCTAGTAGGAGCATTTGCTCCTATCCTAATCATGTTTGGTGTTCATAGTGGAATTGCTGCATTAGGAATCACACAACTAACGAAATTAGGGTTTGATTCTATTTTTGGACCAGGCATGCTCTGCTCAAATATCGCACAAGCAACTGCAGGTACAGTGGTGACTCTTATAACAAAAGAAAAAAAGCTTAAAGAAATTGCTGGACCTGCTGCCATAACAGCTTATATGGGAATCACCGAACCTATCTTATATGGTGTCAACCTTCCGAAACGTTATCCTCTAATAGCCTCACTTATTGGTGGTGGTCTTGGAGGACTATATGCCGGTATAATGAACGCTCACCGCTTTGCTGTAGGCTCTTCTGGTCTACCAGGTCTGTTTCTTTATATCAGTCATACTTCAACACATCTTTTTATTACCATGCTTATTGCAGTTATCATTACTGTAAGCACAACTGCTATATTGACATTCATTCTAGCACAATATTACGAAAAACAAGTTAGCATCAGACAAAGAGACTAGGTTATCCCTAGTCTCTTTGTCTGATAAGATATAATAGATAGCAATAAAAATCAAATATTTTAGAGCTAAAACTAGCGTTATTAAACAAAGGATTACAGTGGCTGCCTTCCAACCATAAAGTCCACAATAAGCCTTTATTTTATCCGCTATAACTATCTCATTTATTAAGCATTATTCTTACTGTATGATTTTTCTAAAATCTTTTTACTAAACAAGCTTCTTCCAAAAATTTTTTAGCAGTAGATATTGACAAATTGATAATATGAGCAACCCAGTAATAAGGATTATGATATTGACAGCTACAGTATTCCATACCATTGACCAAAAAATACTTATTCCAATAAGAAAACTACCTATTATCATCATTCCAAACAATGAACCAACTAACAGCCATTGGCCTACCCCTCTATTAAATAGTTGCGTAACCTCTTGCCAATTCAAGAACAGATGTTTATAGTCACGTCTATAAATAAACTGGCCTTCGATAAGTCCCATGAAGACTAGACCTAAAATGAAGCTCAATAAAACGAGGATTGATAGCTTAAGTAGAAAGAATCCTACCAAGAAATAAATAAAAGTAGGAACTGCAAGTTGTAAGGTTATCAAAGTTACAAATTTATGCTTCAAGAAATACGAAAATGATATAGGCAAACTTTTTATAAAGTAGAAATTACTTTTTTCTAAAGAAATACCTACCCCTACAATGCTAGCTGGCATCACACATAAACTACCTATTAATATTCCTGCTAGAAAAGCTATCCCAAAATAATTTTCATTAAAAAATCGACCAATCTCTTTACCATTATTCAAAATTGGAACAATGAACATTGCTAGATATAATAGTGGCATTAAAAATGTATTTGTCAATAATGTCGCATTTTGTAAACTTGATAAATGGTGTTTAACAAGAGTTTTATTAATTGACTCACGTTTACTAAAATCGATTTGACGATGGACTTTTCTCTGCTTGACCTGTCCATACAACAACTCCTGATAGTAGCGTGGCATAACCCATTTATAAATAGCACCTATCAAGAATAAAATGATTAAGAGCGGAAGATAATAGTTGAGGAGACTCTCCATACTAAACGGCGCTGTAACAATATCATAATAACCTCTGACATAAGGAATTGGAGCGATATCTTGTAATTTCCCTTGTACCATCTTTTGACTAGTCATATTCACAAATAATAAGGGAACTATTGCTCCAAATGTAGCTAGTGAAATTAATATAGTAGAAATAAGTTTCCGATTAGCACTTCGAATAATGGCACGGCCTATTAAACTATTAATATACAATGAAATTACCGTTACCGATAAAAATAAAATAGCAAAATTTATGATTGCTAGGAGGACCGCAAGTGGGCCACCTATTATACGCCAATAAGCCACAATCATTAAGGTTAGGATTGGCATTAGAAAAGTTACAGACATCCCAAATGTTGCAAAAATTTTAGCAACATAGAGCTCTTCAGATTTAATAGGCAAATAAGCATATTGTTTAACATCGTCACTCTCATAGAAAACACTGTACATCGCAATAAAAGAGTAGATA
Source organism: Streptococcus sp. HMSC076H09 (assembly GCF_001811765.1). Taxonomy (NCBI): domain Bacteria; kingdom Bacillati; phylum Bacillota; class Bacilli; order Lactobacillales; family Streptococcaceae; genus Streptococcus; species Streptococcus sp. HMSC076H09. The sequence continues at coordinate 58,227 of NZ_KV806586.1, forward strand.
ATGGATACTAGTGTAAAGATACCAATGTAGAACGTGAAATAGCCCGGATATTCTTTAAAATCAAGTGATACAAAGAGAAATACATAAATTATTGAAAAGAGCAAAATCTGAAATAACTGATTTCTAAACATGGATTTATAAGCTGAAAATTCTTTTTTAGGATGCTTTTCTTGCTTTTTTCTTAGTGCCGATAGAGTCTGAGGGTTTGAATAAAGGATATTAATTTTTACGAGTTCCCAGATACGTGACCAATTCATACTTTATCCCTCCCTATTAGCTTGACGTCCTGCTAATTCCAAATAGATAGTTTCCAAATCTTTATCTGGATATTGCATTTTTAACTCACCTAAGCTACCGACAAAGATTAATTTCCCTTGTTTCAAAATACCTATTCTGTCGCATAACTGTTCTGCAACTGCTAAAACATGTGTTGAAAAAATAACTGTTTTTCCATTTTTAGCATGTTCTTTCATCATTTCTTTCAAATCAAAAGAAGCTTGAGGGTCTAAACCAGTTAACGGCTCATCTAGAATCCAAATGTCAGGATTTGGAAGAAGGGCACCTATAACAATGACTTTTTGACGCATACCATGTGAAAAACTTTCAATAGGATTATAGCGTTGCTCCTCTAGTTCAAATATGTCTACCAATTTTGTGATACGTGCTTCAATATCTTCTGGGGCAACGTCATAAATTTTAGCTAAAAAGTACCAGTATTCCTCTGCGGTTAAATTTAAGAAAATATCTGGCGAGTCCGGTACATAACCTATTTTTTTCTTAATTTGGTCACGATGTTCTGTCAAAAGTAGGTCATCAATATAGACTTGGCCATAAGTTGCATCAATAATAGATGTTAGAATACTAATTGTCGTTGTTTTTCCTGCTCCATTGTGACCTATTAATCCAAAAATCTCACCATCTTTAATAGAGAGGGTTAAATCACTGAGAGCTTCTTTTTCCCCGTATACTTTCGAAACATGTTCAAACTTAATCATAAAAATCTCCTTTTATCTCCTAATGATTTCCAAATACTTTAGAAAGCAATCCCGTTGTTACCTTATTTTGCTCATATCTCTCAGACAATTTTTTAGCAGATTTTTTCAATTCCTTAACTGTAGCTAATGACTCGAAAGATTTTTCTATCTCATTATTTTCCAATTGCTGAGTTAACTCATAAGCAACACGAGGTACATCGCTAGTTTTTATCAAACCATTCGATGCTGATAATAGTATTGATGATAGCACTGCATCTTCACGGACAGCTATATCATTGTAAGTATGCTGTATCTGCCGATAAAAATCACGACACTCCTTCTTCATAAACAAACCTTTCTAAAAAGATAATTAATAATAGTTGTATTATTTTATATATACAATAGTTTTATCAATTATACTGCGCTATGGAATGTTTGTCAAACGTTTTCAAAAAAGAGTGCTTTCCATCACCTATCAGTCTATCAAAACTATTCTCAAATCCATCCTATATCTTACAAAAAAGAAGTTGAGGTATTTTTCCCAACTTCTTCATGCTCTTAAAGTTCTTTATATAGCGATACAGCATTCTCAACTGTAAAGCCATACTCTTCGAAAATTCTGTTACCTGGTGCTGATGCTCCCCAAGTATCAATAGTAAGTGTTAGCCCATTTAAACCAACATATTTACCCCAACCGAAGCTTGATCCTGCCTCAATAGCAAGACGTTTTGTAACAGCTGATGGAAGCACTTGCTCTTGATATGAAGCCTCTTGTTCATCAAAAATGTTTTGTGCTGGCATAGATACGACGCGAACATGGATGCCCTCTGACTCAAGTTTGTCTTGAGTATCTAAAGCTAATTTAACTTCTGAACCTGTTGCAATGATGATACCATCAAGTTCACCTTTAGCTTCTGATAAAATATAAGCACCTTTATTAACCCCTTCTTGGGCTAATTCTGATGTTCCTTCAAGAACTGGTAAGTTTTGACGTGTTAAAACAAGCATCGTTGGTCGATCTGTCTCTGATACAGCTCGTTGCCATGCAGCGTTTGTTTCATTACCGTCTGCGGGACGGATAACGTTCAAATTAGGCATTGAGCGCACTGATGCTAATTGTTCTATTGGCTCATGAGTTGGCCCATCTTCTCCAACAGCAATAGAATCATGTGTCATAACATAGACAGTTGGCAAGTTTTGAAGTGCAGCCATACGTACTGCTGGTAACAAGTAGTTTGAGAAGACAAAGAATGTACCCCCATAAACACGAGTCCCACCGTGAAGCGCAATTCCATTCATTGCAGCAGCCATTGCAAATTCACGTACACCAAACCAAATGTTACGCCCAGCGTAATTACTTGCTTGGAAATCTGTTTCTGCTGCTACCATTGTGTTATTAGAAGCTGAGAGGTCTGCTGACCCTCCCCAGAGGTTCGGTAATTGAGTCGATAATTGTTGAATAGCTTGTTGGCTTGAAACACGACTAGCCACTGATGAACCTAGGTCATGAGCTTTCAATTCAACTGTCTCAGCTTGGCCAGCAAAAGCTTCTTTGTATTCAGCTGCTAATTCTGGATACTCAACTTCATATTTAGCAAAAAGATCATTCCATGCCTCTTCTGCCTTCGCACCACGCGCTTGAAGATCTGAGGCAAATCGAGCTACAACTTCAGCAGGAACAGTAAAGTCTGGATATTCCCATCCATAAGCCTTCTTGGCAAAAGTAATACCTTCTGCACCAAGTGGCGCTCCATGAACTGAAGATGTTCCCTGTTTCTCTGCGCCAAATCCAATAATAGTTTTAACTTCAATAATGGTTGGTTTATCAGTTTCAGCTTTAGCAGCTTCAATTGCTGCAGCAATCGCTTCTAAATCATTACCATCTTTAACTAAGATATGTTGCCAACCATATGATTCAAAACGCCCTTTAACATCTTCTGTAAATGATTGAGACGTTGGACCATCAAGTGAGATATCATTTGAATCATAAAGAAGGACCAATTTACCAAGTTTTAAGTGTCCAGCAAGACTGGCAGCTTCTTGGCTAACACCCTCCATCAAACAACCATCACCATGAAGTGTATAAGTGTAATGATCAACTAAATCAAAGCCTGGTTTATTAAATTTAGCAGCCAAATGAGCTTCAGCCATTGCCATACCAACAGCATTAGCAATACCTTGCCCTAAAGGTCCAGTTGTTGCTTCTACACCATCAGTATGGTTAACTTCTGGATGTCCAGGTGTTTTTGATCCCCATTGGCGGAATTGTTTTAAATCATCAATTGATAAATCATAGCCAGCTAAATGAAGTAGGCTATAAAGAAGAGCTGAACCATGCCCAGCTGATAGCACAAAACGGTCACGGTTTGTCCAATTGCGACTTGTTTTTGGGTTTACATTTAAGAATTTATTCCAAAGCACATAAGCCATAGGCGCAGCTCCCATAGGAAGACCTGGGTGCCCAGAATTTGCTGCTTGGATAGCATCAATAGAAAGCGTGCGGACTGTATTAACCGCTAATTGATCAATGGTGTCAAATGTCATGATAAAACCTTTCTGTTTTTAACAACTAAATTTAAAATTGTTCGTCTTTGATATTATAACATAAAATACGTAAACGTTTTAACAATTTCTGGAGGGATTAAAACCATTCAATTAAGTAATGGGATTAATTGTCATAAATAAGTGAATCTATTTCCTGTAGTTCTCGCTCTGAAGCACCTTTATTAAGGCAATAGGTTAGTTTGGCTTTATAAGGTCTTGAGCGACTCTGATAAATAACCATATCAAATCCCTTTCCTTCGTCATAAGGTTCGACTTGAATAGAATTATTACCAGAGAAATGTTGTCGAATGCGATATTCCAACAATGACTGTTCCACAGCATTACCTGTCATATCTAGGCCAATCCTAAAGGGCATTTTTTGACTATTTTTCGAGAAAATAAGCAATTCCAACAAATGTAAAGTCAGCAAAGAACAACCATCTTCTGTTAAAGGTCTAATTCGATTAACATTTGCAATAATCTTCTTTGAAATATGATGCAACTTATCCCTCATATTATGATCAATAAGTCGATACGTTTGTTCTAAATCAGGTTGTTCAACTAAAATATGACCTTTAAAGAAATAATAATGGCTATATAACTGACCAAGTTGGTAAATAACCTGATCTGATGTCTCGTCAGCTAAAATACTCTCCTTTTTAAAGTAGATGATTGTTTCGGTTACACAATCAATAATCGGACCTCCAAACCCCATGATGTATTCCATTGTATTGATTGGTAAAATATTTTGTGAATGTAGAAAAGCAAAAGTTGCCAGAACTTCTCCTTCCCTATACTCAAGAGCAAAACGACTCATATACAAAACTAAGGCTGCGTCTAACCGTTTATAAAAAGCATTACATTGATAATGTTCCACAATGGGCTTGAGATTATCAGATATTTTTTCCATAGCAAGGAGACGATGATGACAAATACTAAACCAAAGCCCCAGATTTTGCTGAGCTTCTCGAGTTAAAGTATGTTGAGCCAAGCGCTCTATTAATAGAATTAATGAGTCTAAGTCTAATTTCTTTATCATATTTTGGCACTTGTCATAAGACCATAGTTGCTTGAATAATTCATAATAAAAATAACGCCATTGCAATTCATCACCAATCTGTTTTCCTTGTGAAATAGCAATATCAAATTCCGCTAACAATTCATTGAGATGAGCAAGATGACGATTTAAAGTAGCCTCACTAACCATCAATTCTTGAGAAAGACCAACGATTGTGAACTGACGCTGATTAAATAAAGATATTAAGATAGTGTATTTAATACTATCTTTCATCAGAGCTTTCAACACTTCTTGATTGGATAAGTTATAATCCTCTTCTAAAAATAACTTATCCTTATAATAAACGATTCGACAATTAACTTTTTCTTGTTCAAAGTAGCTATTAAGATTATTGATATATTTAAGCAAAGTTGCTCGACTTAAACCAGTTTCTAATAAAGCTAACTTCAGTGCTATTGCCTGAGGAGAGCCTCTTAAAAAAGAAAGTAGCCGATATTGAACACGCCTTTCTTTTTCCATTAGAGCTTCTATTCGCATAGCCCAATCCTCTTTTCATAAAGGTTGATAGCTGCTTGATGTAACATATAAGCCATCTCAGATTCTCTAGCTGTATAAATGAAATCTTGAAAAGCCAAATCAAAATCTGTCATGTCACACGATATAGCTTGAACAAGCTGATTGGCAGTAGCCAAACAATTTTCCTTTGAGATTAATTGAGCCCCCAATAAATGGCCCGTTTTTTGATTAGCAATCAATTTTATCCTTAAATCATACTGTTCTTTAGGGAAATAAGTAACACTAACGGTATCCTCGTAAAGACCAGCTTCCAGCTCAGTTAATCCAATGTTAGCTCTATAATAGCCAAAGTGTTTAGATCCTGTAGCGCGTGTTATTTTTAATTTTGGAACAGCATGTCCCGATAAATGGTATGCCAACATTTGTGCCGAACGGATTGCTTGGTTAATTAAGGGCATATAATAAGCACTATTAAGACCTTTAAAATACGACCAAATCAAATCGCCAATAGCATAGATATTAGGGTCACTCGTTTGGAAATAATCATTTACAACAACACTATTATCAACACTTAAATCAACCAACCCAGTTAAAAGACGACTATCCGGACGAAAATTAACAGCTAATATGACAGCATCAACTGTAAAGGTGTCTCCTGTTAGCGTTCGCAAACAAAGTTTTTCTTCTCGGGTTACAGTAATTTTCTCAACCTTTTGATTTTGGAAAAAATGTAGTTTTGATTCAGCCATCGCATCAAGTAAAGGAAGGGACATATCAGGATCTGTATGCCTGAAGTCTGGTCTTTCTTGAGCTTCTAACAAAGTGACCGCCTTCCCTGATTCATGTAAACTATAAGCAATATCTAAACCGATGATACCTGCCCCAACAACTGCTACCTTATGACTTTTATCTAATACCTGCTTAGCATTTTGACTAGTTGCATAAGTTTTTGTTGTTAAAACACCTTGCGCATCAGCCCCATCAATATAAGTTGATTCTGCTTGGGAGCCCATGGCACAAATCAATTGATCATAATAGACAGAAGAACCATCTGATAACATTAATTCCCTATCTTCTTTATTAATTTTCTCAACTTTTAGACCAAATAGACAGCGTATATTCTGCAACCGTTGCTCTTCTTCTGTCTGCCACATGGCCTGATTTAAACCACTAATTTCGTGACGATAATACCAATTTAAGCCATTTGGAACATAATCTGGATGAATTTCTTTATCAATCAAAACGATATCCCAATTAGGATTTAATTGGCGTAATTTCTGCGCACAAGTCATACCAGCAAAAGAAGCTCCTAAAATGACAATTACTTTATTTACATATTTTTCTGTCATAATTACTTATTATAACAAAAGAAGTTACTTTTGAAAACGGTAACAAAAAACTGAGACCATAAAGTCGGTCTCAGCATCAAAAATCTCTTACATCATAGCAAATATTAAGGCTGCTAAAATAGCTCCTACCATAGGTCCTACTATCGGAATCCATGAATAAGTCCAATCAGAATCACCTTTGTTCTTCATCGGTAACAAGGCATGCAATAAACGAGGACCAAAATCACGTGCAGGATTAATAGCATAACCTGTTGTTCCACCGAGCGATAGACCAATCCCAACCACTAACATACCAACACTCATCGTACCAACTCCTGGAGGCATATTGTATTTTCCGATGGCAAAAATAGTAAGTACAAGAACAAGTGTTCCCAATACTTCACTTAAAAAATTGGAAAAATTATCCTTCAAAGCCGGACCAGTTGCAAAAGTTCCAAGGATGTCTGCTTTATTTTCTGCAGCCTCATAATGGGGTCTAAATTGCAAATAAACAAGAAGTGAACCTAGCATTGCACCAATAATCTGTGCAATCATATAAAGAATAGCTGTTCCCCAAGCTAAATCACCTTTGATTGCAAAAGCTAATGACACAGCTGGATTCAAGTGGGCAGGGCTAATATTGCCAGATACCAACACTGCAATAGCTACAGCAAGCCCCCATCCAAATGTGATAACAATCCATCCAGAATTATGATTCTTCGTTTTAGGCAAAACAACACCTGCTACAACACCATTACCAAGTAAGACTAAGAGAGCTGTTCCTAAGAATTCTCCAAAAATATCCATTATTATCTCCTTCAATTATCCTTCAAAGCTGCCAAGTCATTGTCTTTTAGAGTCTCATGTAATTCTTCTTCATAGAAGGTTTTGTCTTGATCAGACCATTGATAATGTTTAGCCATCTCATCAATAACAGGCTGAATCAAAGAATCTAAATTATCTCTCATGAAAAGCATATGATTCGTACGTCTTAAGAAGAAATCCGTTGGGCTAAGCGCCATTTCATAATCCATAGCATAGTGAAGTGACAACGTTTCTACCAAGCTCAGACCTTCTGCTTCTGTAATTTGGCGTGTCAATGCAAATAATTTTGGTGCATTTGACCCATAAAGGTTAGCAATATAACGTGCATCCTCAATACTTAAACCACTTAGTGTGCCCAATTGAGCATAAGCTTCAATTTCAGAATCAACATTAGATGGGTTAATCTCTCCTCCTGAAACAGGATAGGTTTTAGAATTGATTAGTTTAAACTTGCGATTATATTCTTTATCCAAAATGTTAATAATAGTTTCCATGGCACCTTCTGCCATTTTTCGATAATCAGTAATTTTACCACCAGCAAGTGTTAATAGACCATTATCATCACGCTCAAAACTTGATCCTCGAGAAACAGCTGATGGGTCCAATTCTTTTTCAGAAGTACTAGATTCAACATGAGAAATAGCTTTTTCAACATCCTCACGATGATTTTTATGTGCAATATAATCTTTAACGGAATCAATTAATTCTTCAAAACTTTCATCGCTTAGTTTTCCACTATTGCCTCCATTATAGTCAGAGGCACTATTCCCTGATAGTAGTGGACGCAGACCTGCCCATGAACTCTCAATATCATCAATAGTAAGCTCTGCTTCTGGGAAACGTTTGTTTACAATATTAAGGAGGTAGTCAACATCTTCTTTAGTTACCGTAGGATGTTCTAAGTCTCCATGGTAATCGGTATCTGTAGTTCCAAAATAAGTCTTATCTTCACGTGGCAAAACAAAAATCATGCGACCATCATTTAGACCTGTATCAACATAAACAGGTTGAGAAACATTTAATTTTTGGCGATCTACAACTAAGTGAACTCCCTTAGTTGGACGTAATTGATGAATTTGCTTACCTTCATTGGAGAAGTTGCGAACGGTGTCACTCCAAGGTCCAGTTGTATTAATAACAAGTCTAGCTTTTATATCGATAACTTGGTCAGTCAACAAATCACGCGCACGTACTCCTATAATTTGATTGTTGTCATCAAATAAGAAGTCCTCAGCTTTGACATGACTAGCAATATAAGCTCCATCCCTATTAGCACGTTTAATATTTTCAATCACTAGACGTGCATCGTTATTACGGAAATCTAAATAGATCCCTCCGCCTAGCAAACCTTCTTTTTGTAAATCAGGCTCACGCTTAAGAACATCTTCTGCGCTCAAAACTTTATTGGCTGCGGGTGTATTTGTCACACCTGCTAATAAATCATATAAATCCATAGCCACTTTAAGGCGAAACATACTAAAAGTAGAACCCGGCTCATCGTAAACCGGTAAAAGCATTGGATCTGGCTTAGGAATGTGTGGTGCAATTTGCTGCACGACTGCACGCTCTGATACTGTATCAGAAACAACTTCTACATCAAATTGCTTCAAGTAACGAAGACCACCATGGACCAATTTTGTTGAGCGACTACTTGTCCCTTCTGCAAAATCTTGCATTTCAATAAGTCCAGTATCTAATCCACTAGCTGCTGCTTGTAAAGCGACACCAGCGCCTGTGATACCCCCACCTATGATAAGTAAATCCAGAGTACGATCTTGCATTCTTTGTAAGGCTAAACGTCGTGTTTCTCGTGAAAATTCCATCTCTACACCCCCTTAATCCTCTTGAGCAAATACTTGTGTCGCTTTGACAGCTTTTCTCCACCCTTTATACAGTTTTTCTTTTCGAGACTCATTCATTGTTGCTTGGAAAAGTTGTCCTGTTGCGTTTAGTTCTTTTAGTTCATCCATACTTTCCCAATAGCCAACTGAAAGTCCGGCTAAGAAAGCTGCACCCAAGGCAGTAGTTTCAAGGTTCTTCGCACGAGCAATATCAATCCCTAAAATATCCGCTTGGAATTGCATTAATAAATTATTCATTGCAGCTCCACCATCTACACGAAGTTGTTGGATATCAATTCCTGAATCAACTTGCATAGTGTCAATAACGTCTCGTACTTGATAAGCAATTGACTGAAGTGTAGCTTTAACAAAATCTTCTTTACTTGTCCCACGAGTTAATCCAAATACTGACCCTCTAGCATTTGAATCCCAATACGGTGCACCCAAACCTGTAAAAGCTGGAACCACATAAACCTCATCGTCACTTGTTGATGATTGAGCAAGGCCTTCTGACTCACTTGACGTTTCAATCATTCTAAGACCATCACGTAACCATTGAATAGCGCTTCCTGCAATGAAGATTGATCCTTCAAGTGCATAATGAACCTTACCATTAATGCCGTAACCAATCGTTGTTAATAGATTATTTTGAGACAGTTGCATCTCTTCGCCCGTATTCATGATAATGAAGGAACCTGTACCATAAGTGTTTTTTACCATACCAGGTTCAAAGGCCAACTGTCCAAATAATGCTGCCTGTTGGTCACCAGCCATACCAGAAATTGGCACCTCTCCACCGTAAAAATGGAATGGAGTAGTTTTCCCATAAACTTCAGAATTAGATTTTACTTCTGGTAACATTGCTTTAGGAATATTCAGTAACTCTAAAATTTCATCATCCCATTTAAGTTCTTTAATATTATAAAGCATCGTACGAGCAGCATTTGAATAGTCTGTAACATGGACGAGACCATCAGTTAACTTCCAAACTAACCAAGTATCAATTGTTCCAAAAAGCAACTCTCCTTTTTCAGCACGTTCCTGTGCTCCAGGAACATGGTCTAAAATCCAACGAACTTTTGTTGCCGAGAAGTAAGCATCAATGACAAGACCTGTTTTCTCATGAATCATATTAGTATGACCTTCTTGCTTCAATTGATCAGCAATCGGGGCTGTTTGTCGCGATTGCCATACAATAGCATTATAAATTGGAAGACCTGTTTTTTTATCCCAAACAACAGTTGTTTCACGTTGATTGGTAATCCCAATAGCCTCTATCTGTCCAGGTTTGATGCTTGATTCAATAAAAGCTCCAGCAATGACAGATTGAACAGAATTCCAAATCTGATTAGCATTATGCTCTACCCAGCCTGCTTGAGGAAAAATTTGGGGAAATTCTTTTTGGCTACTCGCAATTTTTTCACCTTTTTTATTAAAAATAATTGCTCGAGAACTTGTTGTTCCCTGGTCAATCGCCATAATGTATTTTTCTTCTGAAGACATAAACTTCCTCCTTAAAAGTAAGCGTTTTCTTTTGTAATTCTATTATACCTAAATCAGTCTATCCTGCACTATCAAAAATTTAATATGCCCCTAAAATTTTTGATAAGATATCATCAATAACACCAAATTAGCCAAATAATAGCTAAATCAATAATCATTCCGATATACCAAACTAGTCTGAAATACCATTTAGTCGTTTTATGACGAAAAACTTCTCCACCTAGGAATGCACCAAATCCTCCTAATAATAAACTCTCTATTAACAATGTTTTCTCACTAATACGCCATGCCCCTCTAATTGCACGCCTTTTATCAATAGCATAGGTTGCAAATACTAAAATATTCCATAACAGTAATGCTAATAGTAATTCAATCATTATTTTTTCCTTCCTAATAAAAAAGGCGAGACAAAGATTATCTTTTGCCCCACCCAAGTGTTGACTTTAATCTAAAATTGTCTCCCCATTAAGAATTTGGATCATCCAAACTACGACCATGTAGTCCTTTTTCTCTCTGGACTTGACGAAGTTTTTCCGGGGTAACATCATTGCCCTCATCATCCACTAATTTAATTCCTTCAACGTGGTGACGGACTGATCGGCGGAAACCTTCAATATATTCTTCACGGAGCTTTGCTTGTTCAACCTTCTCTTCTCCGGTCAATCCAACTGTTTTTTTCTTTTTTGAAAGCTCGTTAATACGAGCAATTTTTTTAGGATCCATAAAATGCCTCCTTATTTTGTGTTTAATAAGTTAAAAGCAGCGACTGTTCTTGCTTTTGCAACAAGGCTATTGAGTAAAGCCAGACGATTTTGTTTCATTTTTTCATCATCTGTCATTACCATTGTATTATCAAAGAAATCATTAATAATTGGACTAAGTGCGAAAAGCTTATCTAAGTTGTCATGCATATCCTCAGTCAGTTCAAGTGACAAAATAGCTTGATATAGCGCCTTCTCCTGATTATTTTCAAACAATGAATAGTCCACCGATACAGAATGAGTAACTTTTTCAGCTAAATTAAATGCACGTGACAAACTTTCAACGGAAACTTTATATTGAGCATCCTTGCTCTTTTGCACCAATGCTTGGCTAGCTTCTAGAATAAGGCTAACAATATAAGTGTCTGATTCTAAAACGGCTTCTCGAATATCTTTAGGGACCTTAGAGCCAATCATCTTTTCAATACGAGCTGAAATAAAGGCCATGACCTCTTTTTGATTAGCATAATCTAAACTAGCAAACGATAGACCATAAAGGTTAGTTACTAATTCATCAAGTGGGATATCCCAACCAAAAGCTTCCAAAATACGGACAATCCCCTGAGTAGCTCGACGAAGAGCATATGGATCATTTGAACCGCTTGGAATCAAACCAACTGAGAAGAATGAAAGTAAGGTGTCAAATTTATCAGCTAACGCTAGAATTGCACCAACTCTGGTTTCTGGAAGCTCTCCATCGGCCGATGTCGGCATATAATGTTCACGTATCGCTGCTGCTACTGCGGGCTGTTCCCCTGCAAGTAAGGCATATTTCTCACCCATAATACCTTGTAATTCATCAAACTCATCAACCATTCCAGTTAAGAGGTCAAATTTATAAATACTTGCAGCTCGAAGCACAGCTAATTTTTCTTCATCAGAAAGATCTGCCTTCTCAGCCAAATATTGTGAAATAACTTTTACACGATCCATATGTTCATAAAGTGAACCAATTTTTTCATGGAAAGTTACTTGTTTTAATTTCTCAACTAAATCTGCAATATTAAGTTTCTGATCTTCTTGCCAGAAGAATTCACCATCTTCGAGACGAGCCACTAAAACTTTTTCATTACCTTTTATAACATTTTCGATATGCTCAGCATTTCCATTACGCACAGAAATAAAGTTTGGTAACAATTTTCCATCCCTGTCGCGAACAACAAAATAGCGTTGATGATTTTTCATTGAAGTGACTAAAACTTCTTCAGGTACATCAAGGTATTTCTCGTCAAAAGAACCCAAGAATGCTGTCGGATACTCAACTAAATTAAGCACTTCATTTAGTAAATCTTCGTCAATTTCAACTGAAATATTTTCCTTTTCTTCGATAGCATGAATTTGATCAACGATCATTTGCTGGCGTTCTTTTGCATCAGCAATAACAAATTGTTGTCGCAAGTCATCTTCATACGAACTAGCAGATAAAATTTCAGTGTCAGAACCCAAGAAACGGTGCCCTCGACTAATACGCCCTGAATGAATATCAAGGAAGTCTAGCTCTAAGGCTTGATCATCTAATAATACCACTAAAGTGTGAACTGGACGAATATATTCAAAACTATTATTTGCCCAATGCATGTTCACTGGGAAAGTCAATTCTGTTAATACCTCTGTCACACTTGCTAAAACATCAATCGCACTTTTTCCAGTTTCATGCTTAGTGACATAAACATATTCTTCTCCCTTAACTTCACGAAATTCGATATCATCAACACTTAAACCTTTTCCGCGAACAAAACCTTGGGCTGCTTTAGAAAAATTCCCTTCTGCATCCAAAGCAATTTTCTTAGAAGGACCCTTGAAATCTTCTGTTAAATCTGTCTGCTGGTCTGCCAATCCTTTAACACGAACAGCCAAACGACGTGGAGTTGAAAAAGTTTGAACAGTTTCAAATGATAAACGATGATCCTCTAAAAACTTGACCATTTTTTGGCCCAATTGCTTCTCACTCGGTGTCACAACATAAGCTGGCAACTCTTCAAGGCCAAGCTCCAATAATAAATCTTTAGTCATTTCCTACTCCTTACTGTAAAACGCTTCAAATGCTTCTCTTAAATCCTGATTCATCTTATCAAGAACAACCTGCCTATCTAAAATATCGGTACCTTCTGCACGAACAACACAGAAATCATCAAAAGCCATAAAATCTTTAAAGATAGCTTTTAAATAATGAACAGGAAATTCATATGGACTATATTGTCCTTTAGAATAAATAGAACCCGCAGATTCTAACATAAGCAGACGATAGTCATCTGTCATTAATCCGACCGAACCATTTTCAGTGTACTTGAAAGTCTCACCTGCAATAAAAATATTATCAATATAAGTTTTTGCTCTAGCAGTCACATTGTAATTGTGCATTGGAGAAACAAAGACAATACGGTGATGTGACTTAAACTGTTCAAGTAAATCTTTAGAGATTTTAGCTTGAACAATCTCATCGGCTGTTAATTCCAAACCCTTTCTTTGTTTAGACCAAATCGAAAGTAGTACTTCTTTCGTAATTTCTGGCAAAACACAATCATATAAATTTAAAATAGATAACTGATGGTTAGGAAAATGCTCATTATAAAGTTCAATAAACTTTTCTTGTAGAATAGTTGTAAATGAGTACGGATTCGAAAAATCAGGATGACTATTAACAATGAGTGTGTTCATTAGTCTTCCTCAGCAAGTAATTTGATACGAGTTTCCTCATCCAAAAGTGGGAAACCAAGTTTTTTACGTTCGGCAACAAAGGTTTTAGCAACAACACGTGCTAAATTCCGGATACGTGCAATATAGCCTGCACGCTCAGTAACAGATACTGCTCCACGTGCATCTAATAAATTAAAGGTGTGTGAACATTTAAGGACGTAGTCATAAGCTGGATGAACAAGTCCTTCTTCTAAAGCACGTTTTGCTTCTCTTTCAAACTTCTCAAAGTTTTCAAGTAACATTACTTGGTCTGATATCTCAAATGAATATTTTGAATGCTCATACTCTGGCTGAGTAAAGATTTCACCATATTTAACACCTGGTGCCCACTCAATATCATAAACAGAATCTACCTCTTGAATATAAGAGGCTAAACGCTCTAGTCCATAAGTAACTTCAGAAGTTACAGGACCTGTTTGAAGTCCACCTACTTGTTGGAAATAAGTAAATTGTGTTATTTCCATTCCATCAAGCCAAACTTCCCAACCTAATCCAGCTGAACCTGTAGATGGATTTTCCCAGTTATCTTCAACAAAACGGATATCATGCTCAAGTGGATTGATACCTAGTAATTCCAAAGACTTCAAATAAAGTTCTTGAACATTTGACGGCGAAGGCTTCATTACCACTTGAAATTGATGATGTTGGTAAAGACGGTTTGGATTTTCACCATAGCGGCCGTCAGCTGGACGACGTGATGGTTCAACGTATGCAGCATTCCAAGGCTCAGGGCCTATAGCACGTAAGAAAGTATAAGGGCTCATTGTCCCTGCTCCTTTCTCATTATCATAAGCTTGCATTAACATACAGCCTTGGTCATTCCAAAACTGTTGTAAAGTTAGAATAATTTCTTGAAAAGTTAATTTCTTAGACATCATTTTCCTTCTTTCATACTTTATTACAGCTGTTGGGAAGACGACAACAATTGACTCAAAACGGATAAATGATAAAAACCACGTCCTACACCACCTATGCCCAACAGCACAGGGGCGTCAAAGACGCGGTTCCACCCTAATTTATTACTTCATTTTTGATTGTACTTTTACTCACTAAAAAGTGCCAATATTCATCCTATTCTACCCAACTTTCACTACCTTGAGCTCGCTAAAAAAACAGCTGATGAACACCTCTTCTTACTGAGACAGTATAACAAAAAATGACTTTTATGTCTACTATTTATCTTATTCTTAAGATACCCTAGACTTTTTGATTCCATTTGGAATAATGATCGTTTTTAATAATAAGTTTTCTTCACGAATTCTTAAATAAATAACAAAAGCATAAATTGGCAAGACAAATAATGCTGTGTATTTAGCATGACACAATAAAGTTACACCTAAAAGTTCAGGAGCAATATTTAAGAAATAGTTAGGATGCTTAACAACCCTAAATAGCCAGTGATCTACAAATTGATGATTTTTATCTACCATTAATTTCACTGTCCAAATACGACCAAGTAAACGTGTTACTGTATGTAACATAAACACAGAAAAAATCATCAAGCTAAGCCCGATTACGCTAACAAAATTAAAACTTGCTTTTGTTAGAATAGCCTCAGTTACAGATGAAAAATAAATGATAATATGAAGAACTGTGATTGCTTTTGAAACACCTACACCATATTCTTTAGCACCATTTTTTCTTAAGGCCTTTTCATTAGCTATAGATAGCTTTAAATAAGCTAAACGAATGATAAACATAGCGGCCATTAACCCAATAATAATTGACATTGTAAACTCCTATTGTTTTGTATTATATTACAACATTATAAGAAAAAATAGTTTTATTGTCAAACTATATTTCATTAAAAATTAATAAATTAAAAAGAACTAGTAAAAACTAGTTCTTTCAAGATTGCCAACGTTTTTCTCCATCAAGGTATGTTGCAACTAAATCTAGATGTTTATCTAATACAATAAAATCCGCTGCATAGCCTTCTTTTATCTGTCCACAGACATTATCAATGCCTACAGACACTGCTGGAACATAACTCGCCATACGCACTGCCTCTTCCGGAGTAGCAATTCCCCATTCTACAACATTTTTTAATCCATCTTTGAGCTTAAGGATAGAACCAGCTAAATTCCCTCCATCTTTCAAACGCGCAGTTCCATTAGACACAACCACGGGCAATTCCCCTAACATATAATCTCCATCAGGGGCACCTCCAGCTGCCATACAATCTGTTATTAATGCCACATGATTATGGCCTTTTTGTGTCATTAAAATGTCACAAGCAACAGGATCAACGTGATGACCATCGCAAATGAGTTCGGCATAAGTATTAGGTAAATTATAAACCGCACCAACCATACCTGGTTCTCGGTGTGTCAAACCACGCATACCATTATACGCATGTACCCAAACTGAGGCACCCGCCTTCACTGCCTTTTTAGCTTCTTTATATGTTCCATTAGAATGACCTAAAGCTACCGTAACACCTTGCTTTGTGATTGCTGAGACAAATTCCTCAACTCCCTCACGTTCTGGTGCCAAAGCAATTTTTGTAATCAAGCCTTTTGCAGCCTTCTGCCATTGAGCAAACTCTTCCAAGTTTGGATTTCTCATATAAATCGGATTTTGAGCTCCTTTATATTCCTCAGTAAAATATGGTCCCTCAAAATAGATGCCTTGAATTTTTGCTCCTTGTTCTTTGCCCGCTACTGCCGCAACTGATTTAGATGCCTCTTCTAGTCGCTTTGTATCTGAAGTTAGGGTTGTCGGCAAGAAAGATGTGACTCCAGTAGATAGCAAGCCAGCACTCATTCGCAAAATTCCTTCTGAATCACAATCCATAACATCAGCGCCAGCAAAACCATGAATATGTGTATCAACTAAACCAGGTGCTATTTGGTAACCTGAATAATCTAAAATCTCCTCTTGTCCAGAAATATTTTCTATCCATTTACCAAAGTGATTATCTTTTATTTCTAAATAACCGTTTTCCTTTACATGATCAGCATAAAAGAATCGGTCAGCCTTGATGTACTTCGTCATCTTCTTCCCCCCATTCACTCTCATTATAACGCTTTAAGGTATTTTTGTAAATGGTATATACCTATTTTTTGAAAAGTCATGATTTATTCTAAGAAAGAACTATACACTTGTTATAAACCACTTCACTTGGTTGTACTTTCAAGGTTTTAATTGCTGTTGCTCATAATTCTTTTCCTTCTCCAAAACTATCAATTGCTAATTCTCTTATAGTTTTTGATGAGAATGGCTAATTAAAAAGCATAGCAAAAAAGTCTAGTAAAACTAGACTTTCAGGGTTTTACTGAGCAACACCCGTCCCATTAGTAGCAGGTGCAGTACCAGTTCCTGGAGTCGGAACAGTATTGTTAACCCCTGGAGTAACTGGTGTATTATTCGTTTGCGGTTGCTCATAAGTTGGTGCTACATTCTGATTAACGTAACTAGAAGTATCCTGACTAGCAGGATTAGCTGTCCCTTGTTCTGTAGTTTCAGCTACTGAACTAGAGGGAGTTTGATTCCCAATCAAACCATATTGTGTCTTAACAGTATCAATACGTTTTTGTAAAGCTTCTTTAGATTCTTTGACAGTTAACTTATTGACTGCTGCTTCAGCTTTTAACACATTTTCTTCTGAAGGGGCTTGTTCTAGAATTTCTACTAAATCTGTAGCATCTTTGGTAGCTTTCTTATCTGCTTCGTCTTTAAGATACTTATCTTTTGCTTTCTTAAAACGTTTTTGCAAAGCTTCTTTTTTAGAAGAATTGGACAATTTATTTAAAGCAAGTTCGACATCCTTCAATAATTTTTCTGAAGGTTTCTTCTCAAATTTATCTAACATATCTTGTGCCTCAGTTAATTGAGAATCACTGACATGGTTAACACTGCTTTCTACAGTATCCATTTGAGTAGTGCCATGATCTTTAAATAAGAAAAACGTAACAGAAGCAAAAATTAATAAAATAATACTAGCAATAAGTGCTAAAAATTCTTTTTTATCTATTTTCATACTCACTCCTAAAGTTTCTTCACATTATTATAACATAAACTAAAGGACATAAACAAACCTATTTTAGAAGAATCATCGTCTATCACTCTTATTTTCTACCGGTAACTTAGTTATATTTGACATCTCAACTACTTTGTATTACAATGTAGCTATTCCGGTAACTTGTATTACAATATAGACAAGGATATAATATGATTCCATCACAAATGCTAAAAGGATTACTTGAAGGAGCTATCCTAAAAATCATACAGCAAGAGGAGACTTATGCTTATGAAATCTCAAAAAAATTAAATTCTTATGGTTTTGGGGAAATTTCCGAAGGGACAATCTACCCCATTATCTTAAGGCTACAAAGCAATAAATATATAAAAGGACAACAAAAGCCTTCCCCTCAAGGACCTAAACGTAAATATTATACGTTAACCAATGAAGGCGTGGAGCAATTAGTCCAATTTAAACAGAATTGGGAGTCACTTAGTAAAGCATTAAACAAACTACTCTAAAAATTGGAGAGGAAACTAGCATGGATAAATTGAAAAAATTACAAAAAGAAAATACACTATTAGAAGGAAGAATTGATAACTCTAATAACCAAACCTATACAGATATGATTGTCTATTTGCGAGGTGCTAGCATTAGCCCCTACCACCAGGAGCTCATTCGAAATGATATTGTCAATATGTTATTAGAAGCACAAGAGCGACAAGCAAGTTTAGTTAGTGTATTTGGAGAAGATAGGCACGACTTTATAAACCAAGTTATTAAATCTACACCTAAAATCTCTAAGAAAGAAGAAACATTACAACGTTGGGATTTAGCCATTTTACTACTAACTATCCAAATGATTATCTTTTTAGGAGGATATCTCATTACTGAAGCACTTCAACAGTCAGTACCAGATCTAATCCCTATTACTCTATTAGATGTTCTTTTTGCAATCTTTATCAGTATTATTGCTGTCAAGATAGCTGATACCATAATATATGCTACATATAACTTCGATAAATCGAAAGAAAAGAAATATTTCTTTCGATATATGTTTCTAATTCTTTCGCTTATCATAGCTTATATCCTTATAGGAAAATATTGTCATCTTCCTTTCATTAATATCCCCCTTTGGATTTATTTAATTATACTGGGACTTAGCTTCTCTCTTCATATCATTGTTAAAAAATACCTGAATAAACATTATTATATTGAATTTTAAAAGAGGTATAACTATATAAAAAATAAAACGACAAGGATATTCTTAGTCGTTTTATTCTGTGCCCATTTTCACGAATGCTCTCCATGCAACTGATTTTTAAGATAAAAAATTAGTTATCTCAAATAAGCCATTTTATTGACTATTATAGTATATTAACTTCCTATCAACTCTTTTATTGACAAGCCTGTCTTTACACACTATAATATATGATATCAAATAGGTGAGTAAACACTCACTCACTGATAGAGGAGCAAAAAGTTATCATGAAAAAAGTCATCGATTTAAAAAAACTACAAAAAGCATATGCCTCAGAAACTGTTTTAAATAATATTAATTTGGAGGTGTTTAAAGGCGAAATAATTGGATTAATAGGACCCTCTGGAGCAGGGAAATCTACCTTGATTAAAACTATGCTTGGCATGGAAAAAGCAGATAAGGGAACAGCTCTTGTTCTTGATACTCAAATGCCAGATCGTAATATTTTAAATCAAATTGGCTATATGGCTCAATCTGATGCCTTATACGAATCTTTAACTGCCTTAGAAAATTTATTATTCTTTGGAAAAATGAAAGGTATTCAAAAAACTGAATTAAAACAGCAGATAACTCATATTTCTAAAGTAGTAGATCTAGAAAACCAACTTGATAAATTTGTCTCAGGTTACTCAGGAGGTATGAAAAGACGGCTTTCTCTAGCCATCGCCCTACTTGGAAACCCCACAGTTTTAATCCTAGATGAACCTACCGTTGGAATTGATCCATCCTTGAGGAGAAAAATCTGGCAAGAGCTAATTAATATTAAGGATGAAGGACGTTCTATCTTTATTACAACCCACGTTATGGATGAAGCAGAATTAACAAGTAAGGTTGCACTACTATTACGTGGAAACATTATTGCCTTTGATACTCCATTACATTTAAAAAAACAATTTAATGTGAGTACTATTGAGGAAGTTTTCTTAAAAGCTGAAGGAGAATAATCATGAGAATTATTGCAATAACTGAAAAGGTTATAAAAGAACTGTTTCGTGATAAAAGAACACTTGCTATGATGTTTTTAGCACCTATTTTAATTATGTTTTTGATGAATGTTATGTTTTCTGCGAATAGTAATACAAAAGTTAAGATTGGAACTATTAACGTTAACACGAAGGTCGTTTCAAATTTAGATAATATTAAGCATATTCAAGTGAGATCATTTAAATTTAACTCATCTGCTAAAAAAGCACTCAAATCAAATAAAATTGATGCTCTTATTTCGGAGGACAATAAATCCTATACTGTCTTCTATGCGAATACAGATTCTTCAAAGACGACTTTAACAAGACAAGCTTTTAAAACCGCTGTTAATACAATGAACAGTAAGGAACTGATTTCGCAAGTTAAAATTTTAGCTAATAAGAATCCGAAACTAGCACAATCCTTACAAACTCGCTCCAAATATATCAAAGAAAAATATAATTACGGAAATAAAAATACAGGCTTTTTTGCAAAAATGATACCAATACTAATGGGATTTATGGTCTTCTTCTTTGTTTTTTTAATTTCTGGAATGGCTTTATTAAAAGAGCGTACTTCTGGTACACTTGATCGACTCCTTGCAACTCCTGTTAAACGTAGTGATATTGTATTTGGATATATGTTATCATACGGCATTCTAGCAATTATTCAAACGGTAGTTATCGTTTTATCAACTATTTGGCTACTAGATATTCAAGTTGTAGGTAGTATTTTTAGTGTCATCATTGTCAATTTTATTTTGGCTCTGGTTGCCTTATCATTAGGAATCTTAATGTCTACTCTAGCAAAATCAGAATTTCAAATGATGCAATTTATTCCCTTAATTATAATGCCTCAATTATTCTTTTCAGGAATAATCCCTCTAGAAAATATGGCAAGTTGGGCTCAGACAGTCGGTAAAATTCTACCGCTATCCTACTCTGGTGATGCACTTACAAAAATAATTATGTACGGTCAAGGATTACCTAACGTTTCTTCAAATCTTCTGGTACTTCTTCTATTTTTAATTATTTTAACCATCGCAAATATCTTTGGACTAAAACGATACCGTAAAGTATAATACCATTTGAAAAGGAACTAAGTATGAAAAATAATATTATTTTTTCTATTGAACAATATATTAATGACCAAGAGATGCCAAAAGGAAAACAAAAAGTTATTTTATCCGCTATAGAGCTCTTTGCCTCACAAGGCTTCCATGGAACTTCCACTGCTCAACTAGCTAAAAATGCAGAAGTTAGCCAAGCAACTATATATAAATATTTTGAAACTAAAGACAAGCTTTTGGTCTTTATTCTCGAGTTAATCGTACAAACTATTGGACGCCCCTTCTTTACAGAATTATCTACATTTTCTACTAAAGAGGAACTAATTCATTTCTTTGTACAGGACCGTTTTAAATTTATTGAAAAAAATAATGATCTCATTAAAATATTGATGCAAGAATTATTAATCAATAGTGAAACATCAACTATTTTTACTAAGCTGATAAATTCAACTGATCCAAACATTACTAAAATTTTCAACTGTTTAAGTGAAGGAAATTCGTTGAATAAAATGGAAATACTTCGAGCAGTCATCGGACAGTTCATTACTTTCTTTATTCAATTATATATCCTTAATATAAAGCCTGAAAATCTAGAGGAAGAACTAAAACAAATAGAAAAACAAATATTAAAATTACTGAGCTAGATAATACTTCTAAATTTAAAGAAAGCATTCAATCTACTCTACATCTCATTAAAAATACCATCGTATACTCTACTCTATCAAAAGATACATTTAAATAATTCACCATTATTTCTTGTTCATGTTCTTTAGGTAGGCTAACTGTTCTTTTTTATCATATTTTTACCTTTCTTCACTTCTGATTGCTTGCTATTTTTTACTTCGTTTGACTGACTTTTAGGTCCCCTATTCATTTGACAGCCTACTAGTAACATCCCAATAATAGATATGGGAATTAACCATTTTATATATTTTTTCATCATGCTCTCTTTTCTTAAAAACTACTTCTTATGTCAAGTACCTAATAAAAATAATTATTTTTTACAAGATTTTAAAACCAATGTTAGTCTCACAAAATTTTTACGATTTTATATTATTATTTAGAGCTAACATATGAACTAAAAACAAGTTTATTATTTTATCTTTAATTTTTACCATCACCTGATTTTTAATATATATATAAATTATTTTTTTATGTAACCAATGCTCTCTTTAATTCGTTATATTAATGAAGAGGGCTTAATATAATAGCGAAAGGAGGTAAAATATCAATTTTAGATGACTATAAAAAAGAATTACTAGTTATTTCACATCAAATAATAGCTTACCTTATTAAGTCAGGTGTTAATCCTAGTCAAGCACAGGATGTTACTCAAGACGTCTTTTTACAAATACTAGAATCTGATTTCTCCCTTCCACTTGACAAAATAAAAGCTTGGATGTATCGTACTACAATTAGGAGGTATATTGATCTTTATCGAAGAAATAAACGCTATAACGAAATCCTGCAAAAAGAATTCTTTATAGAAAATAATTTGTATTACACCGAATCAGAGAAGTTTTTTGAATTACATGAAGCAATATTACACTTGAAAAAAGATTATCAAACTTTAATAGATTTATATTATTTTAATGATTTTTCAATTAAAGAAATATCTGAAATTACTGGACAATCACAAAGTACAATTAAAATAAGACTTATGCGAGCTAGAAGAGAAGTTAAAAAATATTTAGAAAAGGATAATTTTAAAATATGATAAAAACAAAGTTTAGTGATCCACTGGAACAATTAGCCAAAAAAAGGAAAAGGAAAACATTATTCAAGACAGTAGTATTGGCATTAATAACTGTACTATTAGTAGTTGGAATAGCTTTTAAAGGATTTACATATTTAACTTCAAAAAATGGTCAAAAAACATATCATAACTTTGAACTACTTTCTGAAATAGCATATCCAAATATTTCCTATGATAGTCTCTATTACCAGCCAAGCGGTCAGTTTACTGGTAAAGTACATGCTGATAGATTTAAAGATATCGATGGGGTTCAAATTCCATATTCTAGTTTTGAAGAAAATTATAGTATCTCAGGTACTTTTGGCACAAATGCTGATGAAAAATCAGAAAAGAATGGCTTGTATGATCGAGGTACTAGACAAAAAGTTCCACAATTTTTCAATAAAAATGTTAAGTATAAAAAAGGAGAAGCCAAAACAACTCCAACAAATGATTTAAAATATGTAAATAAATTGAATAATGATCTTATTGAAATTGCAATAACTTTTGATAAGTCCTATAGTTACAAAGAAATAAAAACAATGATACCAAATAATATAAAACAAAATTGGTTATGGATAGGTACAAGCACAGAATTAGATACATCATATTGGCCAACAAAGTATCAATTCGGTACAGATCCTGAAACTTTGAATACACCACAAATATTCATAGATAAAATAAAAGAAAACTTAAAAGGTAACTCAAAAGTATACTTTAATAATATAAATATCTACTCAGATTTAGAAAAGTATGCCAAAAAATACGACAAGGTAAATAATAGCGACAAATTAAAATTTTCGGGAATAATATTAACAGGCAAAGCCGAAAACTTTAAACAACTTAAAGAAAAAGAATGGGTACATGCTTCAAGTATAGGGGCAAACATAGAATATAAGCCCTATTATAAATTAGATAAAGAATGATAATTAATTGTTAAAAAATTTATTTGGTAATTTTATGTAACTTTTACAGTTAATAACTCATAGAAAAAAAGACAAGATAATAATCTTGACTTTTTTCTTTGATGCCCGCGACCAAAGTCGAGCTGGCACGTCCGTGAGGACACCCGATTTTGAGTCCTACCATGCACCTTTAAAAGTTAATAAACATTTATTTAACAAAGTTTAAGATGTTAGCTAAAAAAACATGTAATTTTGAAATTTTAGTGATTAATGAATGACTCTATTTTGTCTTCTGCTCAATGCTTGATAGTGATCTGATTTGATACCCATTTACATCAAAGTTTGAATCATCTAGCCATTTTTCAAACCGTGTTTTTTTCTCTGGCCACTCTTTATCTAAAATAGAATACCAATTTGTATCTCTGTTACGACCCTTATATACGACAGCTTGTCTAAAAGTTCCTTCAAAAGTAAAACCAAGTCGTTTTGCAGAATTATTAGATGGTGCATTCAAACTATCACATTTCCACTCATAACGGCGGTAACAGAGTTCTTCAAAAACATATTTCATAACCAAATATTGAGCTTCTGTTGCTATCCTTGTTTGTTTTAGTTTTGATGAATAAACCACCCATCCCATTTCAACAACTCTATTTTTTGTATCAATACGCATTAATGAAAAAGTCCCTAATGCTTTACCAGTATTATTATCAACAATAGCTAAATAATAAGGATCTTCTGATTTTAATAGAGTTTGGAAAAAGACATCAAATTCATTCTTACTATTAAATTTGCTAAAAGATATATAAGTTAAACTATCTTCAGTAGACAATTCTCCATAAACTTGAAATAAGTCTTCAAAATGATCTGGATTTATTTTTTCTATTCTAACTGTTTTCCCATTAAGTGTATCAATCTTCGGATTTTTACCTTCCGTAAAATTTTCAACGACATCACCCACTGGCTGATTAAAAAGATTATATCTAATTCTCTACATCTCAGACTATTTAGTATTAACTTTATTAAAATATTCTTCTTTTAAAATAGAATAATACGCTCTTGTTTTCCACTCACCTTTTGGATTTTTTGCAAGATGACGAAGTTCGCCCTCTTTTTTCATACCTAAACGTTCCATAACATTTCCAGACTTTTTATTATTAATGTCGAAACGAGCATAAATTCTTTCCAAGTCTAGATATTCAAAACCAACTGACATTAATTTTGAACAAGCTTCTGTCATATAACCTTTACCACTATAATTTTTATTTAATATATAACCGAATTCTGCTGAAAACTCATCTCTAATTTCTAATTCTATAATACCAATCATTTTATTTGATTCTGTCTCAATCATCGCATAGATTCCTAATGGTGATTTCATACAGACATTCGCCAAAACCATTTGTGCTTCTTCTGTGGTATTGGCTTTATATCGTTGCATATAAAATACGGTTTCAGAATCAGATGAAAATTCTAAAAAGTCATTTATATTAGATAAATCAACAGGCTGAAGTCGTAGTCTTTCCGTTAGTAATGTAGTGCACATTGCTAACTTACAATATAGTATATCCAAATTACTCATTTCTAACCAATATTCCTTCCTTAATTATCTATAAACCACTTCAATAATCTCCAAAAACACAATATTATAAGCTTTAAATTTCTTTGTAAGTCTATAAAATTATTCTAAATTATTATTATGTAAATTTATACTATAAATCAGTTTATCTGTCCATTTTCCATTCTCAAATGAAAAATCTTTTCGAGTTGTCTCATAGGTTAATCCCAATCTTCTAACCAAATTTTCCGATCGTTCATTCCCAGGAGTAATCTGTGCTTCAATATGATGAAAACCTAATTTTTCATAAGTACTATTAAGTAATGCCAAGATTGACTCAAATGCATAGCCATTACTCCAAAATTGATTATGAAAAACATATCCCAATTCTCCCCATTGCATATCTGCTCTTGCAAGGGTAACAATATTTAACATTCCTACGTGCTCACCGCTTTTTAGAAAAACACCAAATATATATACTATGTCACTTTCCCATTCTTTCCTTTGTAAATTTACTAAATTTTTAAACCAATTAATGTCACACATAGACATATCAAGTATCCCATCATCAAATGGAGTTAAAGATGGTCCACGATTCATAAAACTAGTATACCAACTATCATAATCACTTTCTTCTAGTGGCCTTATAATAAGTCTCTCTGATTCTAAAAAAAATTTATTCAATTTTTATTTCCTTTCTTCCAGAGTAAATAAATAAGTGTGTTTTAATTAAAATTTCCATAATATTACCTCCTTGAAAAGTTATTAACTACATTATAAAAAATACAATAATAAAAAACAAATATAAGTAATTTTAGGTAACTTTTCACAATAAATTATCTAACAAAACAAAAAAGACAAGGTATAGAAACCTTATCTTTTAAAGTATACCGGCGGCC
>NZ_KV806587.1:0-5097 GCF_001811765.1 Streptococcus sp. HMSC076H09
GCTAAGCGACTACCTTATCTCACAGGGGGCAACCCCCAACTACTTCCGGCGTTCTAGGGCTTAACTTCTGTGTTCGGCATGAGAACAGGTGTATCTCCTAGGCAATTATCACTTAACTATTGAGTCTTATTCACTCAAAATTGAATATCTATAGTCTAACAAGAAACCGTAACGTTGTCAATATCTCTTTTTGGATAAGTCCTCGAGCTATTAGTATTAGTCCGCTAAATGTGTCACCACAATTACACTCCTAACCTATCTACCTGATCATCTCTCAGGGCTCTTACTGATATAAAATCATGGGAAATCTCATCTTGAGGTGGGCTTCGCACTTAGATGCTTTCAGCGCTTATCCCTTCCCTACATAGCTACCCAGCGATGCCTTTGGCAAGACAACTGGTACACCAGCGGTAAGTCCACTCTGGTCCTCTCGTACTAGGAGCAGATCCTCTCAAATTTCCTACGCCCGCGACGGATAGGGACCGAACTGTCTCACGACGTTCTGAACCCAGCTCGCGTGCCGCTTTAATGGGCGAACAGCCCAACCCTTGGGACCGACTACAGCCCCAGGATGCGACGAGCCGACATCGAGGTGCCAAACCTCCCCGTCGATGTGAACTCTTGGGGGAGATAAGCCTGTTATCCCCAGGGTAGCTTTTATCCGTTGAGCGATGGCCCTTCCATACGGAACCACCGGATCACTAAGCCCGACTTTCGTCCCTGCTCGAGTTGTAGCTCTCGCAGTCAAGCTCCCTTATACCTTTACACTCTACGACTGATTTCCAACCAGTCTGAGGGAACCTTTGGGCGCCTCCGTTACCTTTTAGGAGGCGACCGCCCCAGTCAAACTGCCCGTCAGACACTGTCTCCGATAGGGATTGCCTATCTGGGTTAGAGTAGCCATAACACAAGGGTAGTATCCCAACAACGCCTCAAACGAAACTGGCGTCCCGTTATCATAGGCTCCTACCTATCCTGTACATGTGGTACAGATACTCAATATCAAACTGCAGTAAAGCTCCATGGGGTCTTTCCGTCCTGTCGCGGGTAACCTGCATCTTCACAGGTACTAAAATTTCACCGAGTCTCTCGTTGAGACAGTGCCCAAATCATTACGCCTTTCGTGCGGGTCGGAACTTACCCGACAAGGAATTTCGCTACCTTAGGACCGTTATAGTTACGGCCGCCGTTTACTGGGGCTTCAATTCATACCTTCGCTTACGCTAAGCACTCCTCTTAACCTTCCAGCACCGGGCAGGCGTCACCCCCTATACATCATCTTACGATTTAGCAGAGAGCTGTGTTTTTGATAAACAGTTGCTTGGGCCTATTCACTGCGGCTGATCTAAAATCAGCGCCCCTTCTCCCGAAGTTACGGGGCCATTTTGCCGAGTTCCTTAACGAGAGTTCTCTCGCTCACCTGAGGCTACTCGCCTCGACTACCTGTGTCGGTTTGCGGTACGGGTAGAGTATATGTATCGCTAGAAGCTTTTCTTGGCAGTGTGACATCACTAACTTCGCTACTAAACTTCGCTCCTCGTCACAGCTCAATGTTAAAGATATAAGCATTTGACTCATATCACACCTCACTGTTTGACCAGACACTTCCAATCGTCTGGTTTAGTTAGCCTACTGCGTCCCTCCATCACTATATACTCTAGTACAGGAATATCAACCTGTTGTCCATCGGATACACCTTTCGGTCTCTCCTTAGGTCCCGACTAACCCAGGGCGGACGAGCCTTCCCCTGGAAACCTTAGTCTTACGGTGGACAGGATTCTCACCTGTCTTGCGCTACTCATACCGGCATTCTCACTTCTATGCGTTCCAGCGCTCCTCACGGTACACCTTCTTCACACATAGAACGCTCTCCTACCATGACACTTTTGTGTCATCCACAGCTTCGGTAATATGTTTTAGCCCCGGTACATTTTCGGCGCAGGGTCACTCGACTAGTGAGCTATTACGCACTCTTTGAATGAATAGCTGCTTCTAAGCTAACATCCTAGTTGTCTGTGCAACCCCACATCCTTTTCCACTTAACATATATTTTGGGACCTTAGCTGGTGGTCTGGGCTGTTTCCCTTTCGACTACGGATCTTAGCACTCGCAGTCTGACTGCCGATTATATCTCGTTGGCATTCGGAGTTTATCTGAGATTGGTAATCCGGGATGGACCCCTCACCCAAACAGTGCTCTACCTCCAAGAGACTTAACATCGACGCTAGCCCTAAAGCTATTTCGGAGAGAACCAGCTATCTCCAAGTTCGTTTGGAATTTCTCCGCTACCCACAAGTCATCCAAGCACTTTTCAACGTGCCCTGGTTCGGTCCTCCAGTGAGTTTTACCTCACCTTCAACCTGCTCATGGGTAGGTCACATGGTTTCGGGTCTACAACATGATACTATGGCGCCCTATTAAGACTCGGTTTCCCTACGGCTCCGTCTCTTCAACTTAACCTCGCATCATATCGTAACTCGCCGGTTCATTCTACAAAAGGCACGCTCTCACCCATTAACGGGCTCGAACTTGTTGTAGGCACACGGTTTCAGGTTCTATTTCACTCCCCTCCCGGGGTGCTTTTCACCTTTCCCTCACGGTACTGGTTCACTATCGGTCACTAGAGAGTATTTAGGGTTGGGAGATGGTCCTCCCAGATTCCGACGAGATTTCGCGTGTCTCGCCGTACTCAGGATACTGCTAAGGTTAATCTATCATTTTAAATACGAGGCTGTTACTCTCTTTGGCTTACCTTCCCAGGTAATTCTTCTATAATGATTAATCCTATATCGCAGTCCTACAACCCCGAAGTGTAAACACTTCGGTTTGCCCTCCTGCCGTTTCGCTCGCCGCTACTAAGGCAATCGCTTTTGCTTTCTCTTCCTGCAGCTACTTAGATGTTTCAGTTCACTGCGTCTTCCTTCTCATATCCTTAACAGATATGGATACTAGTCATTAACTAGTGGGTTCCCCCATTCGGACATCTCTGGATCAGCGCTTACTTACAGCTCCCCAAAGCATTTCGTCGTTAGTCACGTCCTTCTTCGGCTTCTAGTGCCAAGGCATCCACCGTGCGCCCTTATTAACTTAACCTTATTAACCTAGTTTCTTTAAAACTAGAAAACTCATTAAATATTCACAGCGTTTTCGGTTTATTTTCTTGTTACTTTCTACAATCTATTTCTAGATCGTGGAATTTGATATAGATATTCAATTTTCAATGAACAATTTGAACCTTTCGATTCAATGGAGCCTAGCGGGATCGAACCGCTGACCTCCTGCGTGCAAAGCAGGCGCTCTCCCAGCTGAGCTAAGGCCCCACAAGACCTCTCAAAACTAAACAAGACGCAAATGGCAGGTTTCCTTATCCTTAGAAAGGAGGTGATCCAGCCGCACCTTCCGATACGGCTACCTTGTTACGACTTCACCCCAATCATCTATCCCACCTTAGGCGGCTGGCTCCTAAAAGGTTACCTCACCGACTTCGGGTGTTACAAACTCTCGTGGTGTGACGGGCGGTGTGTACAAGGCCCGGGAACGTATTCACCGCGGCGTGCTGATCCGCGATTACTAGCGATTCCGACTTCATGTAGGCGAGTTGCAGCCTACAATCCGAACTGAGATTGGCTTTAAGAGATTAGCTTGCCGTCACCGGCTTGCGACTCGTTGTACCAACCATTGTAGCACGTGTGTAGCCCAGGTCATAAGGGGCATGATGATTTGACGTCATCCCCACCTTCCTCCGGTTTATTACCGGCAGTCTCGCTAGAGTGCCCAACTTAATGATGGCAACTAACAATAGGGGTTGCGCTCGTTGCGGGACTTAACCCAACATCTCACGACACGAGCTGACGACAACCATGCACCACCTGTCACTTCTGCTCCGAAGAGAAAGCCTATCTCTAGGCCGGTCAGAAGGATGTCAAGACCTGGTAAGGTTCTTCGCGTTGCTTCGAATTAAACCACATGCTCCACCGCTTGTGCGGGCCCCCGTCAATTCCTTTGAGTTTCAACCTTGCGGTCGTACTCCCCAGGCGGAGTGCTTAATGCGTTAGCTGCGGCACTAAGCCCCGGAAAGGGCCTAACACCTAGCACTCATCGTTTACGGCGTGGACTACCAGGGTATCTAATCCTGTTTGCTCCCCACGCTTTCGAGCCTCAGCGTCAGTTACAGACCAGAGAGCCGCTTTCGCCACCGGTGTTCCTCCATATATCTACGCATTTCACCGCTACACATGGAATTCCACTCTCCCCTTCTGCACTCAAGTCCTCCAGTTTCCAAAGCGTACAATGGTTAAGCCACTGCCTTTAACTTCAGACTTAAAGAACCGCCTGCGCTCGCTTTACGCCCAATAAATCCGGACAACGCTCGGGACCTACGTATTACCGCGGCTGCTGGCACGTAGTTAGCCGTCCCTTTCTGGTTAGTTACCGTCACTTGGTAGATTTTCCACTCCTACCAACGTTCTTCTCTAACAACAGAGCTTTACGATCCGAAAACCTTCTTCACTCACGCGGCGTTGCTCGGTCAGACTTCCGTCCATTGCCGAAGATTCCCTACTGCTGCCTCCCGTAGGAGTCTGGGCCGTGTCTCAGTCCCAGTGTGGCCGATCACCCTCTCAGGTCGGCTATGTATCGTCGCCTTGGTGAGCCTTTACCTCACCAACTAGCTAATACAACGCAGGTCCATCTCACAGTGAAGCAATTGCTCCTTTTAAATAACCAACATGTGTTAATTACTCTTATGCGGTATTAGCTATCGTTTCCAATAGTTATCCCCCGCTATGAGGCAGGTTACCTACGCGTTACTCACCCGTTCGCAACTCATCAGTCTAGTGTAAACACCAAACCTCAGCGTTCTACTTGCATGTATTAGGCACGCCGCCAGCGTTCGTCCTGAGCCAGGATCAAACTCTCATTAAAAGTTTGAGCTTTGCTCTTTTCTGTCTCGCTGACAGATTTATTGTTTTTTTGTCATTGACGGATTTACAATGTAAATCCACCCTGCACATTCGTTCGTCTTGTTCAGTTTTCAAAGGTCTTTGCCTCTCTTGAGACAACTTCTATATTCTAGCAAACTTATTCTGCTTTGTCAAC
>NZ_KV806588.1:0-63535 GCF_001811765.1 Streptococcus sp. HMSC076H09
CTATATTCTAGCAAACTTATTCTGCTTTGTCAACCACTTTTTTTAAGTTGTTAACTACGCGCTACTAGAAACTGCTCTCTCGAGACAACTTATTTAGTTTACTACATCATCTCTTACTTTGTCAACTCTTTTTTCATACTTTTTCTACATTTTTCTGAAAATGTAGATCGGGCGCAAGAAAAAAAGAGGTGAAACCTCTTTTTACTTCTTAGTAACTACTACAAATCTATTAGGATCGTTACCTTCAGAATAACTTTCAACACCCTCTATAGTTGCAATTGTTTTATGAACAGTTTTTCGCTCACTGTTACTCATAGGATCCATATGGTAAGGTTCATTTGTCTCTAAAACACGTCTAGCTATTTTTTTAGAAAAATCAATTAAAGTTTCTGTACGATGCTCAACGTAGTCATGGACATTAATGGATACTGAAAAACTCTTAGAAAAGCGGTCATGAAGATAATTTTGTGCTAACAACTGCAACGATTTTAATACTTTCCCATGATAACCAATGATGCGCCCAGCTTCTGGCGTTTCTATTTGGAGACTTATTTGTCGCTTACTTGTCGTAGTTTCTATTGTTGCATCTAAATCCATCTCATAGATGATATTTTCAACGTATTTAGTCACCTGAGCAGCTGCTACTTCAATATTAGGAAGTAGGTCAATTTTTTCAATAGCTTCACTTGTAGTTACAACGTTTTTATCATCAATTTTTGGAAGTTCTGGTTGTGATACGTCTTCTTTTTCAAGCGTTTCATCAACCTCCTCTATATATTCTTCCACCACATCTACGCTAGACGGTACATTCTTAATATTTTTTAACACTACCGATTCATTAATATCAGTTACTTCGTCGGTGATACCTTCTATTTCAACTTTTGCTGGCTTTTTACCAAAGCCCAAAAAACCTTTTTTCTCACGTGATACAACTTTTATATGTGCCCTCAATCGTGAAATGTTTAACTCTTGTAGTCCTTTTTCAATAGCTTCTTCTACAGTCGCTCCTGTAAATAATACCATGTTTTTCCTACTTTCTTTTCTTACTTGCTTTTCTCTTAGCACGTTTAACTCTTTGTTCTTTTTCGTGTGCCACTCTTACTGCTTCTTCTCGAACCTTTATAATCTTGTATGGGTTGTTCAATAATAGAATTTGAAATACTTGAAAAGCATTAGACACCGTCCAGTATAAAACAACACCACTAGCAAAGTTAAAACTTGTTACCAATATGATAAACGGCATAACATAAGTCATAAGAGTTAAAGCAATATTTTTTTCAACAGCTGCTTTGTTAGTTAACCAAGTTGATAAAAAGGTAAATAAGGCCGCCAGTACAGGTAAAATATAATATGGGTCCGGCTGTGATAATTCTAGGCTCAAAAATGTTCCTACTTTTAAGAAAGAAACCCTAGTCAAAGCTTGGAAAAGAGCCCATAGGACAGGTAACTGAATTAGAAGAGGTAATACACTTGCATATGGGTTAACTCCCTCAGCTTTATACATAGATTGCATTTCATCATTTAGCTTTAAACGGCTATCAGGATCTTTCCCTGGATATTTTTTTTGTAATTCCTTGAGCCTTGGCTGAATTTCCTGCATCTTTTGGCTGGATTTCATTTGCATATTATAAAGCGGCATCATAATCGCTCTGATTATTAGGGTGAATAAGATTATTCCCAAACCAATTGAATGGTTAAAGGAGAGCCATTGTATTGATTTAGCAAATGCATAAACTATTTGCTCCCATAATGTGGCTGAATGACTAGATACTTCTCCTCGTCCGCAAGCAACCAATAAAGAACCTGTCAGCAATATTAAGCTAAATGTTTTAAGTTTTTTCTTCAATTTTATACCTTTCTAGATGAGTCCTGCTATTTTTAAAACGTGTATAAGATTTTTTTCTAATGCTTGATAGTCTAATTCCTCTACACCTTTACGCGCAATCACGACAAAATCATAATCTTGCAGCGCTGTTTTCTGAGAGAGTAAAACATGCCTAATTTTTCTTTTAATAGCGTTACGAACAACAGCATTTCCTAATTTCTTACTAACAGAGATTCCCACACGAAAGTGTTTTTGTTCTTTTTCTAAATAGTAGATAACAAATTTTCGATTAGCAACATTTTTACCTCTGCTGAAAATCATTTGAAAATCCTTATCACTTTTTACCCGATAGGTTTTTTTCAAAATAGTGCTCCATTTATCTAAATTGGTTTTATTATACCATAAATAACCTAAAAGACTCAATTCTTTTCTAATGTTACTATCATCGACAACAGACTAAACAAGACAAAGTGTATTAGAGTATGATATAATGTTAGCGCTATATGCCTTATTATTAGAAAGAAGGAATAAGATGACAAAACAAAAAATTGCCGTTCTTGGACCTGGTTCATGGGGGACTGCTCTTGCACAAGTATTAAATGACAATGGACATGAGGTACGCTTATGGGGGAACGTGGTTGAACAAATAGAAGAGATTAATACTAGCCATACTAATCAACGTTACTTCAAAGATATTACCTTAGATTCCAAAATAAAAGCCTACACTAATCTTGAGGAAGCGATTAATAATGTTGACAGCATTCTATTCGTCGTCCCAACTAAAGTTACAAGACTTGTTGCTAAACAAGTGGCTAATCTTTTAAAGCATAAAGTTGTTATTATGCATGCTTCTAAGGGACTAGAACCTGGCACTCATGAACGACTTTCTACAATTTTAGAAGAAGAAATCTCTGAACAATATCGTAGTGATATCGTTGTTGTTTCAGGTCCCAGTCACGCTGAAGAAGCCATCGTTCGTGATATTACTTTGATTACTGCTGCTTCAAAAGATATTGAAGCAGCTAAGTATGTCCAAAAATTGTTTAGTAATCACTATTTTAGACTTTATACTAACACTGATGTCGTAGGAGTGGAAACAGCTGGTGCTCTAAAAAATATTATTGCTGTTGGTGCTGGAGCACTACACGGTCTTGGTTATGGTGATAATGCTAAAGCAGCTATTATTACGCGTGGTTTAGCTGAGATAACACGCCTTGGTGTACAATTAGGAGCCGACCCTCTCACTTTCAGTGGTTTATCCGGAGTTGGAGATTTAATTGTGACTGGTACATCTGTTCATTCTCGCAACTGGAGAGCGGGAGATGCTTTAGGACGTGGTGAGAAACTTGAAGATATTGAAAAAAATATGGGGATGGTTATTGAAGGTATCTCAACAACTAAGGTTGCTTACGAAATCGCCCAAAACTTAAATGTTTACATGCCCATTACAGAAGCTATTTATAAATCAATATATGAAGGGGCTAATATCAAAGATAGCATTTTAGATATGATGTCCAATGAATTTCGTTCAGAGAATGAATGGCACTAATATCGTTTATATTAATACTATTTAAAGGAGCTATATATGAAAGTCAGAAAAGCAGTTATCCCTGCCGCTGGTTTAGGAACACGTTTTTTACCTGCTACTAAAGCTTTAGCTAAAGAAATGCTTCCAATCGTTGATAAACCAACTATTCAATTTATTGTTGAAGAAGCACTAAAATCTGGAATTGAAGATATTTTAGTTGTAACTGGTAAATCAAAACGTTCTATAGAAGACCACTTTGATTCAAATTTTGAATTAGAATATAACCTAAAAGAGAAAGGGAAAAACGAACTTCTCAAACTTGTTGATGAAACAACTGGCATTCGACTCCATTTTATTCGACAAAGTCATCCTCGTGGGCTTGGAGATGCTGTGCTACAAGCAAAAGCCTTCGTTGGTAATGAACCTTTTGTTGTTATGCTAGGTGATGATCTAATGGATATTACCAATAATAAAGTTATTCCTCTCACCAAACAATTAATTAATGACTTTGAAGCTACTCATGCATCAACAATTGCTGTTATGGAAGTTCCACATGAAGATGTTTCTGCTTATGGTGTTATCGCTCCACAAGGAGAAGGAGTTAATGGTCTATATAGCGTTAACACTTTCGTTGAAAAACCTTCTCCCGAAGAGGCTCCAAGTAATTTGGCAATCATTGGTCGCTACTTGTTAACTCCAGAAATTTTTAATATTTTAGAAACTCAAAAACCTGGTGCAGGAAATGAGATTCAACTAACCGATGCTATCGATACTTTAAATAAAACGCAACGTGTTTTTGCTAGAAAATTTACAGGGGACCGTTATGACGTTGGTGACAAGTTTGGTTTTATGAAAACATCTATTGATTATGCTCTTCAACACCCACAAGTTAAAGATGACTTGAAGAAATATATCATTGATTTAGGAAAATCTCTAGAAAAAACATCTAAGAAGTAAAATATGAGTCAAGTACAATAAAAAAGTTTCCTAAATAGGAAACTTTTTTATTGTACTTGACGAAGAACTTATTGTTCCTCCACACTTCTATCATTTCATAGGAACTTGTATTTTCCCTGAAACAATATCCTCTTTAGCTTTTTTGACAGCAACAGATCCCTCACTAGACAATTGATGCTCTTTAATATCTACACCACTATCCTTTAGACCAAAAACTGTTACTTTCCCTCCTGGATATTGTTTTTTCTCTGTTAATTCTGCTACAGATTGGAGAGATTTCCCCACCTCTTTTATAGTAGATGCCAGAACAAAGTTTGCTTTCTTACCATCTTTTGAAACATAATTGCCTTCTTGACTTTGATCTCTGTCAACACCAATTACCCAGACTTTGTTAGATTCCTTGCGGGTCTCATTTTCAGTTTTAGCCTCACTAAAAATTCCTGCTCCTGTACCACCAGCAGCCTGGTAAATAACATCAACACCTGTTGCATACTGTGTGGCAGCAATCGTTTTACCTTTAGCTGCATCTGTAAATGAGCCTGCATAAGATACCGCAACTTTAATAGCCGGATCAATTGATTTTACTCCAGCCTTAAATCCTGCTTCAAATCGCTTAACAACGACGCCTTCCATCCCTCCGATAAAACCAACTGTTTTTGTCTTAGTTGTCTTAGCTGCAGCAATTCCAGCTAAGTAAGCAGCTTCATTGTCTGCAAAAGTAACACTAGCTACATTTTCTTTACCTTTAATGATATCATCTACAATAACGTATTTAACATCTTTATTATTTTCTGATACTTTTTCAATAGTATCATGAAGACCAAATCCAATACCAAAAATTAAATTATAGCCACTAGAGGCTGCCGTATCAAGGTTATTAGCATGATCTGATTCATTAGATGACTGGAAATAATCAAAGCCATTACCTTTTGTCAACCCCTTCTTTTTTCCCCACTTTTGTAGCCCTTCCCAAGCTGATTGATTAAACGATTTATCGTCTACTCCACCTTGATTAGTTACCATCGCAACTTTGATATCTGATTTATTTGCAGACTTATCTGAACGATTACCACATGCTGTTAATGTTAGTACAGATAAAGATAGTAGAGTTAAGCCAATAATTTTTCTGTTCACCGAGAATGAACCTCCTAATAAGTTATAGTCACATAAAAACAGATTTCTATCATAACATAAAAAAATCATTTAGCAAACTTTATTCTATTTTTCCCAGAGAAAGTTTGGTTTTAGAGACTATAGCCGTAGAATTATACCAACGATAGACCTATTAAGCTGATCGATACAATAATAAATATCATTAAAGCTAAAATACTTTGCCAAGTTTTAAATAATAAAGAACCGTTTTGTTTTGTCAAAAAAATAGCCACCAATACTCCACCAACTAAACCACCAACATGGCCTGCTAAACTCACTCCGGGTGTGAAGATATTAAAAAATAAATTTAACAAGATCATCACTTGATATGATTTTCCAACTTGTTTTAAATAAGGATTTTTTCCAAAATAACCTGCGATTGCTATAGCAGAAAAAACACCAAATAAAGACGTTGAGGCTCCTGCTGCCACCACGTGTGGAGTAAAAAATAGCGTAAAAATATTACCCATTAAGCCAGATAAAATATAGAGAATTAGAAATCTCAAACTTCCCCAAATACTTTCCCCCATTTGTCCTACGAAATATAGAGCTAAACCATTTAATAAAAAATGTTCCCAACCAATATGAACAAAGATAGGACTTATTAGTCTCCATAGATTTGTTGGATATGCTTTTAGATAATCACCTTGTATTCCACCAAATTGAAAAATAACTTGGCTAGACTCTGCTTGACTTCCATAAGTTAGTTGCATCAATAAAAAAACAAGGGTTGTCAGACCGACCAAGAGTACTGTCGTCGGATACTCTTTAGCGAACTTCTTCATAGACATAATACCTCCTTAACCGCTACATCATGCTTCTCTTCTACAAAATCCTGTCTCTGACACCTATAAATAGTACTAATAGTATCACCTTCAAAATCACTCAAATAGCGATCAAAATAACCTGCACCATAACCTATACGAAAACCTTTATTGTTAAAGATAAGTCCGGGCACATGAATTAAGTCTATACTAGCTTTTTCAACAGCTCTATCATTAACAGGTTCTAATAAGCCAAACAGTGTTGCCCTCAAGTTATCTTTTTGATAGTCCACAAAAATCATTTTACCTTTTGGATAAGTTTTGGGAACAAGGACACGTTTGCCATCACATAAAGCTTGTTTAATAAGA
Source organism: Streptococcus sp. HMSC076H09 (assembly GCF_001811765.1). Classification (NCBI taxonomy): domain Bacteria; kingdom Bacillati; phylum Bacillota; class Bacilli; order Lactobacillales; family Streptococcaceae; genus Streptococcus; species Streptococcus sp. HMSC076H09. The sequence goes on from NZ_KV806588.1 coordinate 6,596, forward strand.
AGTTGTGTATTGTATTCGTAGTCAAAAGATAGGTAAGTAGCAATTACACAACTATTTTGATAAGCTTTAGTTTTTATAAAAGCCTCTAAAAGTTTAGAGTCAACTTCTGATTTGTAAGCTTGAGGTTGAGATTTTAAGGTTATCAAAACTTCTTTTCTTAATAATTTCTTTTCCATATATCTATGATACCATTAATATTGACCATTTATACAAAAATAGTATAGGGGAAAATAAAATGATAAAGTATGAATTTTTAAGGTTTATTTAAGGTTTCTACTGTATACTAGCATCATCCTAAAATAAGCGGTTTATCCTAGCCGTTAGGAAAATATTATCCTAAATTATTTTCCTTTTTCATAAATCTCCTGAGAAAAGTTAATAACTTTTCTCAACCCTTTTTCCAACCCACTATCGCTACCAGTGCTAGTGGGTTTTTAGTTATCCTACAACAAAACTAAAAAGTTCCTCTCTTTGAGGAACTTTTTAGTTAGATATTTTTAAAGACGTGCATTCAATTCAGCGCTAAGCTCTTCGAATCCAGGTTTACCTAGAAGAGCAAACATATTACGTTTATATGCTTCTACCCCCGGTTGATCAAATGGATTTACTGAGTTAAGATAACCTGAAAGGCCAATTGCTAACTCAAAGAAGTAAATAGTGTAACCAAGAGTGTAAGCGTCTTGTGTAGGAAGCGTTACAAACATATTTGGAACCCCACCATCTGTATGAGCAAGAAGCACACCATCTGTTGCTTTTTTATTAACAAAATCTACATCTTTTCCTTGAAGATAACCAAGACCATCTAAATCTTCGGTTAATTCAGGAATAGTCACATTTTTACGAGGTTTCTCAACGCGAACAACTGTCTCAAAGAGGTTACGGTAACCTTCTTGAATAAATTGACCAAGTGAGTGAAGATCAGTTGAGAAGTTTGCTGATGTAGGATAGATACCTTTTTGATCTTTACCTTCTGATTCACCTGCTAATTGTTTCCACCATTCACCAAAGTATTGTAATGATGGTTCGTAGTTAGCTAAAATCTCTGTGATATAACCTTTGCGATAAAGAACATTACGAACTGCAGCGTACTGATAAGCAATGTTTTCAGAGATTTTATCTGAAGATAAATCTTTACGAGCAGCATTTGCGCCTTCCATAAGAGCAGTAATATCTGCTCCTGAAGCAGCAATTGGAAGAAGACCTACAGCTGTCAGTACTGAGAAACGACCACCAACATTATCAGGAACTACAAATGTTTCCCAATTGTTAGCATCTGCTTCAACTTTTACGGCACCTTTAACTTTATCAGTTGTAGCGTAGATACGTTTATTAGCTTCTTCTTGACCGTACTTTTTAACTAGAAGTTCTTTAAATACACGGAAAGCAATCGCTGGTTCAGTTGTTGTACCTGATTTTGAAATGACATTTACTGAGAATTCTTTATCTTGGACGTATTCAACTAAATCGGCAAGGTAAGTAGATGAAATAGAATTTCCAGCATAAAGAATCTGAGGCGCTTTACGTTCTTCTGCGGTTTGCAAATTAGCAAAATGATTATTCAAAAAGTCAATTGCTGCTTTTGCACCAAGGTACGAACCACCAATACCAATAACCACGAGTACTTCGCTATCTGATTTAATCTTTTCAGCGGCTTTTTGAATGCGAGAAAATTCTTCTTTGTCATAGTTTTCTGGGAGGTCCATCCATCCGAGAAAATCTGATCCAGGACCAGTCCCTTGACGAAGGAAAGCATCTGCTGCACTTACTTGTGGTTGTAGGTAGTCTAACTCGTGTTCGCCTACAAATTGACCCAAGACTTTTGAATAGTCAAATGTAATATGTGTCATTTTATTTCTCCTAACAATTATGTTTCACTATCATCTTACTCTTTTGTGAGTTTTTTTTCAAGGTTTTTTAACTGTATTTTCATATTTTTTGAAACGCTACCAATTTTTATGAAACTTTCATAATTATTTCCAAAAACACTTTGACTTTTGAAAATAAAAAGAGCACACATTTAGCATCGCTTAGGGCTGCTGGATTCCTCCCCTGACCCACTTCACGAGTAAATGTTGCTCCAAAGATATTATAACAAAACTAATATTTTATTGCAAGCTATCAAATCTTAGTTTTTTCACTTAGTTTAGCTTCTTTCTTGCGTTGTCGTCCTTTTCGAAAGAAATCCTGCATTATTTTAGCGCATTGATCTTCTAAAATGCCGGTTTCAACTTCAACTCTATGATTAAGTCGGCTATCACTTAAAATATCATAGAGACTTCCCGCTGCTCCAAATTTCGTATTCTTAGCGCCATATATAACGTGGGGAATTCTAGCTAAGCCAATAGCTCCACTACACATTACACAAGGTTCTACAGTAACAAATAAAGTAGTATCTAATAAGCGCCAATTCCCTACCTTCTCATTTGCATTGTTAATAGCCATGATTTCAGCATGTAAAATAGCTTTATTAAACTCTTCACGAGCATTATGTCCTCTTCCAATAATATGACCATCTTTTACAATGACACAACCTATAGGAATTTCTTCTTTCTCTAAGGAGGATTTTGCCTCCTTTAGAGCTTCTGTCATAAACCATTCTTTTTCTTCTTGGGTAAATTTCTGCATTATAGTTTTCCTAAGTCCCAAGATTTATGTGGCTGAGCTAAATCAACAGAGATGCCACCTGCATACTTTTCAGACTGTAGTCGAAGTTCTTCCAAATGATTTTCGGGGTTTATTCCTTCTCCCGGAAACTGCGGAACATGTGTTAAAACTAATTTCTTAACTTTAGCGTTATAAGCAATCTCACCTGCTTCTTTACTAGTCAAATGTGCAATATGATTTTCATTTCCCTCGTAAAGATAAACGTCTGCTAAAAATAAATCTGCGCCTTTTGTAAAAGGTACAAGGTCAGCAAAATACCCAGAATCTCCTGTAAAGACTAATACTTGACCAGTTTCTCTTTCTGTAATCCTCATGGCATAGCAGACGACTGGGTGGACTGTTTTGATAAACGTAATATTGAAGGGACCAACTTGCTCAACTCCATTGGTATGATAAGCAATTCCTTGAGCAACGTTAGGTAATGTCAATTTAGAAAACTCATAATCATCCTCATTATGTCCATAAACTGGCAATACTTTGGGTTCCCATTTATCTTTAGGGTATAGCAAACGATAATGATACAACACACCCAAATCTGCTACATGATCTGGATGATAATGACTGATGATAACTGCATCCAAATCCAACGGGCTTATTTCTTTTTCTAACTCATTGATTGAACGACTTCCCGCATCTATTAATAAGTGAAAATTATTTTCTCCAGTTAATAGAAAACTTGTGGTTCCTCCATCTTTATAAGGATAACCACCCCAACAACCTAACGTTGTTAATTTCATGATAATCCCCTCCTTACTGATTTAATGCTATTATACCAAATTTTGTTAAGAATAACTGTTTTAGATTTTATGCACAAAAAAGACTAGTAAATCTAAATTTTTAGATCTACTAGTCCATCTAAAATATAGCAATCTTGATTATTTTTCAGTCAAGAAAAAACTATCTTTATATTTAACAGCAACAACAGCAGCTATAATGGCTTTTATTGTATCTCCTGGGAGAAATACTAAGTTTTGAAGAAGTGATTTATCTAATGGGATGTTCGTATAAGATGCCAGCCAAACTGCTCCTGCTACATCTACAAAAAGGACCCCTGCTAGCCATACAATAAGGAAAATAGCTATAAAATTCTTTTTATTTACTAATTTTACACCATATGAGATAAGCAAAGGAACAAACAACCAAGCAATAACATAACCAGCTGTTGGTCCTGTCAATACAGGTATAGTCGAACGTAAACCTGAGAATACAGGAATAACTAAACCGACAAGAAAGAAGAGCAAAATAGATAAACTCCCTTTTCTTCCGCCCAAAATAACACCAGCCATCATAACCCCTAGGTTTTGTAAGACGATAGGGACCGGAATGAAACCAAGTGGTAGAGCAGGAATGAAACCAAGTACCACCAATAAAGTAGCCATCATAGCCATCTGGATTAGGCTTTTTGTGTGAAACATTAAAAATTACTCCTTCGAAAAATAAATAGAATCATGGCGTTGACAATTTGGATTAAAAAGCATACGACAATAAGGACAAAAACCAGTTTTATACTCTTTTAATGTCAACATCTGACGACAAGAACCGCATAAGACAGGAAACATTTCATCAGATTTTGTTGCTGCAAAACAATGCTCCTCGAGTGCATCATGACATTTATAACAAGCATAATATTTTTGACAAACAGCACATTTTAAAGCGACAATATCCAATTTAGTATGATAGTGGTAACAGCGGCTGCTACTATCAAGACCAATACCAAAGTACTCTTGCATCATGATTCCTCCTATAACATATTATACAAAAGTTTTTCCATTGTCAACTTTTTTTAAAACGAGGTTAACAAACAGATCAAAAAAAGCCCTGTTTTACCAGGAACTTTTTTAAAAATTACGGTTATTCGTGCCATAACCATAGCGCTCCATAAAATCTTGACGGAACTCTAGAAGATTATCATCCATAATAGCTTGTCTGACATCTTTCATAAGATTGACAAGGAAATAAAGATTATGGTAACTAGTCAAACGAATACCAAAAGTTTCATCTGCTTTCAATAAGTGACGGATATAAGCGCGTGTATAATTTTTACAAGTATAGCAATCACAATTTGGATCAAGAGGCGTAAAATCTTCTGCAAATTTAGCATTCTTAACAACTAAACGACCTTGACTTGTCATACATGTCCCATTTCGAGCAATACGAGTAGGTAAGACGCAGTCAAACATATCTACTCCTCGGATAACGGCGTCTATTAAACTATCTGGTGCACCAACTCCCATCAAATAACGAGGCTTATCATTCGGAAGCATTGGAACAGTAAAATCAAGAACTGCATTCATCTCATCATGTGTTTCTCCGACCGCAAGCCCTCCAATTGAATAACCTGGAAAATCCATCGATACTAAATCTCGTGCTGATTGACGACGTAAATCCTCAAACCCTGCCCCTTGAACAATACCAAATAGTCCTTGATCATGAGGACGGCGGTGGGCATTTAATCCACGTTCTGCCCAACGGCTTGTTCGCTCAATTGATTTTTTTACATAATCATAAGGCTGGTAAAATTGTGGACACTCATCAAAACTCATCATAATATCAGAACCAAGGTTATTTTGAATTGAAATAGCTTTTTCTGGTGATAAAAACATTTTCGCACCATTTAAATGGTTTTTAAAGGTTACTCCTTCTTCAGTGATGTTTCGACTATCAGCCAAAGAATAAACCTGAAAGCCTCCACTGTCTGTTAGAATAGCCTGATCCCAGTTCATGAATTTATGTAAACCTCCAGCTTTAGCAATCAATTCATCACCTGGACGTAACCATAAATGGTAGGTATTTGATAGAATAATTCCTGAACCCATTTCTTTTAGTTCTTCAGGAGATTGTGTCTTAACAGTTGCTTGTGTCCCAACAGGCATAAACATTGGTGTCGGAAATGTACCATGTGGTGTGATTATTTCACCAAGTCTGGCTCCTGTGTGTTTTTCCTGTTTAATTAATCGATATTTTATTGGATGATCAGTCATCGTTTTCTCCTTGCTTCCATGAAAAACAGTCATGGGCTTTAGTGCTAATCAATATCTAAATGTAATACTTTGTATTAATTTCTTTTTTAGCCATTAAGATTTTATCAAAAAAATGTACTCTTGTCATGCTCATCTTAAGGAATGTGTTATAATGAAATGAATTGTACTTTTATGTATGGAGGAGATATGACGAATTCAGAAATTAAAAATGAGGCAAAAACTATATTAAGCAATCTTCAAGGTAAGAATCAACTTTTTTTACTCCCGATTCTTCTTAGTATTATTACGTTATATATATCATTTTATTATCAATATAATAATATGACACTACTTGATTTTTTTGTACCTCTTCCAGTTTATTTCTTTTACACACTTTTTATTATTTCAGTCAGTTTTGTAATGTTAGATGTCGTCAAAAATCAGAAACTAAACGTTAGATTCTCGGACAATACTTATGTATTTTCAAGCCATATTTTCTGGAAATTACTCTCAGTACTTGTTCTAAAAGGACTAATTTTATCTTTCTTTTATCTACTAAGTACTTTTGGTCTACTAATCATCATTTCAAGTTTTAGGCTACTTTTGAGTGGTAACCTTATCCTTGCCCCTGTTTTAATAGTTGTTAGTAGCCTAATTACTACTAAGGCAGTTATAAAACTCGTTCAACAATATTACTCCTATAGTATCTCAACTTTAGTATTTTACACTCAATTAGAAAGTGGAAACTATGAGGGACCATCTAAAGTACTAGTTGCTAGTCGAGAACTAATGAATGGTAATAAACTTAGACTCTTCCTTTTAGACTTAAGTTTTATTGGTTGGCATTTCCTTACAATCTTCAGTTTCGGATTAGTCTATATCTATCTCCTTCCTTACCAAACTACTGCGCGCTTAATCTTTTATAGAAACATTACAAAAAATAGCTAGGAATAATTCCTAGCTATTTTTGTAATTTAAGTACTAAAGAGAACTTACTGCCTTTTTGATACTGACTTTCGACCAAAATATCACCATTCAGTTGATGTGCAAGTTGTCGCGCAATATAAAGACCTAGGCCATGTCCTCCTGTCTTCATATTTCGTGAAGATTCTACACGATAAAAACGATTAAAAATAGAAGCAAGATCTTCATCTTTTATCCCATAGCCTTGGTCAATAATATCGATAACGATATCTTGACGATTTGAATAGGCCTTGATAGTCAAGGGACTTCCAGGATCAGAATATTTGACTGCATTGCTAATCAAATTCAATAAAATTCGTGATAATTTATCATATTGACTAGATAATTTCGAAACATCTGGCGCAACATCAATCATTACTTGCCGATTTTCTTTTTCAAACACCAATTGAAATTCAGATAAAATATCAATCAGTAGTTTATCCAGATAAATTGTTTCTTCTTTATGAGGTTCAGCCGTGTCTGACATAGTCTCTAATGTAATAAAACTTAATTCTTCAACTAGATGGTTAAGACGGTTTGTTTGACGAGAAATGGTATTGAGATAATAGTTAACTTCTTCTTCAGATATAATACCATCTAAAATACCTTCTACTGTTGATTGTATAGAGGTAATTGGAGTCTTGATATCATGTGAAAGTTGTGCAATCATCATTGTTTTTTCGCGTTCACTCTCGTTTAGAGATTTAAACGTTGACTCTAACTCTGAAGACATTTGGTTAAAGGCTGTCTCTAAATCCTTGAATTCTTGTGGTGAACAAATTTGTGCTTTTGTATCAAAACGTCTTTGAGAAATATCCTTCATTTTTTGTTTTAACTTTTTCAAAGATGTAAATACACTTGATAATAAGAACAAATTAACTATACCACCTACGATACAGGCAATAATTGTAACTGAAAGGATGTAGTAAACACCTCGAGTCTCAATCAGCATATGATTAAGCCCAAAGAAAACACCTGCTACAGTTATTAACATAGAAATAAGGTAACCAATAACAATATAATATTTTAATTTCATTTTATTCCTCTAATTTATACCCTAATCCCCAAACTGTTTTGATAGTTGGGGTATTGTCTGTACTAAATTTAGCAAGGTCATTGCGTAAGGCATGGATATGAACATTCAAAGTATTAGTGTCATCTAAAAATTCTTCGCCCCAGACACGTTCATAAAGCTCTGTTTTTGAAAAAACACGATTCAAATGATTTGCTAATATCCAAAGCAAGTCAAATGATTTATTGGTTAAGGAAATTGTATTGCAGTCTACCATTACCAAACGTTGTTTTTGGTCGATAACCAAATCACCAATCGTCAATACTTCAGATTGTTGATGATTCCCATAGATACGTCTTAGAATATTTTTAACACGTAAAACTAATTCCCTAGGACTGAAAGGCTTGGAAATAAAGTCATCTGCACCCATACTCAAAGAGTAAATTTTATCTGGTTCAGATACTTTAGCGGTTATAAAGAGAAAAGGTTGGTTGGGTTCTCGAACTAGAACTTCACTAATAAAATCATAGCCATCCATTTTAGGCATCATAATATCACTAATAATTAGGTCAAAACGATTCTCATCTACCTCTTTGAGTGCTTCTATGCCATCCGCAGCTACTGACACTTCATATCCTGCTTGCTCTAGATAACGTCTATTAATATCAATAATTTCAAATTCATCGTCAACTAATAATAATTTTTGTGTCATTCTACTCTCCTAATGAGTCAAAATAGTGCTATACCTCTAGTATAACACTATTTTACCACGATAACCCTCAATAATTTTAAACAAATTTGGTGTTCTGAATTAAATACTATCCCTATCTTTGTTTAGATTTTTTAAGGCCTAGCGCAGTTAGACCTGTCGCAAAGGCTAGACTAAGCATACCTAGCACACCTACATTTTGTTGCTTTGTTTCACCTGTATTAGGTAAATTTTTAGACATCATAGACATTTTTTTACCAGCTTTATCATTTGATTTGGCTTGTGATGACATTTGCATATTAGCTGACATCTTGTTGTTAGACATCATCATACCGGTATTTATTTTAGATGAAGTCATTTCTTTCTTCATAGGCATTGTCATCTTATCTTTTTTCATCATCATTGATGTGCTATTCATATCTTTTTTAGCGACATTAATATGAATCATCACTGTCTTTTGTCCTAAAATAGTATTCATATCAACTTTGCCATCTTTCGTACCATAAATAGTGATAGTTGCTTGATAAGTATGGCTTCCATTTGCCTTAATTTGATCTAAGAGAGCTTGGCCTTTTTTACCGGCTGTATTGCCATTAAGAGAGACTTGGTAGAAGTATTTACCCTTAGTTAAATCTTTTAACGGTAATAATGGACTATTTTTATCAACACCATTGTCTGACCATTTTGCTCCCTCTGAAGCTTTAAGGATTAAACGCGTTAACATGCCGTCTCCACCAAACGCTTCATATGGAATCGTTTGATTTACACCTGCTAGAAATGGGCCATTCCCTTTTGCTGCATTAACATAATGAGCCGGAACGTCTACTGTCTGTTTAAAAGCAGTATCAGTTGATTTCTTTACCTCATCTACACTAGTCGTTTTGGTCATCGCTACAGGTGTCGGCGTTGCCATCATTTTTCTAACAGAGGTAGCCACCATCATAGGTTTGTCACTCGTTTTTTCAACTTTTGCCATATTTTGCATTTTAGGCATTTCTGAACTTGTCTCCATCGTAGTAACTTTTGATAATGCCTTATCAGTACTACTTTCTACATTTGTAGAAGTGTTAGCTGTTGGGGCTGTAATGGTTGTTTTAGGTTGGGACATCTCATCTGCTGAAACAATATGAGATTGCCCTAAAGCAACAATGCTTCCACTAGCAATCATTACAGATGCAGCTCCAACTTTCAATCGGCGAATTGACCATTTATTGTATTGTGATATTTTCATAAGGGATTCCTCTTTCTTTTTGTTAATGAGAGTATACCAACAAAAAATAAATCATTTTTTAAGCAATTATAAATTATTTCTTAATTATTACTTAGTAAAACTTAAACTTTTTCTCTTAGTCTAGAAACAAAAAAAGATTGAACAATTACGTTTCAATCTTTTTTATATTTATCCTTACGCTTCCTCTGACACTCCGGACAGATACCATAAGCTACTAACTGAACTCTAGTCACTTCAAAACCTGTTTGTTGGTGTGCTTCTCTAGAAATATCCAATAAGTCAACATCGACAAAATCAACGATTTTCCCACAATCTTCACAGGCAATGTTTAGGTGCTGATGCCCCATAAAATCATAATAAGTTGTACTATAATTGCAAAGTTTTAGCTCTGTCACAAACCCCTCATCCACAAGGACCTTAAGGTTATTGTAAACTGTTGCCAAGCTCATGTTAGGATATTCTGGTAATAAATCATTGTAAATCTTTTCTGCACTCGGATGCTCACGACTATTAACCATATAGGAAATAATAGCTTTTCGAGTCTCAGTAATTCGAATACGTTTTTCACGGAGATGCTCTAGGACGTTTTCATAAGCATCGAGAGGTCTATGACCATGTGAATGACTGTCCATAGGACTCCTTTCCAGCACGAACTTTAATTTAGCATGGTTATTATAGCATAATTTATATTATTTGCCTATTAAACACGGTAATTAGTTAGTTTCTGAGTGTAATTTTTGGTATTCAACTTTCAGACATTTATTCATGACAATCTGTTTGTGTCCTGCTTGCTTTAGAATTGTCTCTGCTTCTTGACTTTCAAGTCCAAGCTGAGCCCAGAAAATATCAGCGTCTACTTCTAAAAATTCTCTTGCAATATCAGGTAAATACTCGCTACGTCGAAAAATATTAACAATATCAATATGTTCAGTGACATCCTTAAGTGAGGCATATGTCATTTGCCCAAGTATTTTCTGTCCTGCATTTTTAGGATTAACTGGAATAATTTGATAACCTGCTTCTTGCATTATTTTTGATACTTGATAAGCTGCAGTTTCTTGACGGTCTGACAATCCTACAACTGCGATGGTCTTTGCTTTTGTTAAATAATTTTTTAACATAAAATCACTTGGATTTTGAAAATGATAAACCATATTAATGACTCCTTTACGTATGTTGTCCACTACTTCGCTTCATACCAAGTCTCACCTGCGTTCTCATCTGCAATCAAAGGTACCGATAAACTAATTGCTGACTCCATTGTTTTTGTAACCAACTCCTTGATTGCTCCTATCTCCTCGTTAGGGACTTCAAGTACAATTTCATCATGAACTTGCAACAGCATTTTTGATTTATAACCACCTTTATAAAGTACCCTATCTAAATTTATCATTGCAATTTTAAGAATATCAGCTGCACTTCCTTGGATTGGTGAATTGATTGCTGTGCGCTCTGCAAATTGGCGAATGTTAAAATTACGAGAATTAATATCTGGTAGTGAACGACGACGATGGAAAAGTGTTTCAACGTAACCCTTATCTTTTGCTTCACGAACAACTGTTTCCATATAGTTTTTTATTCCAGGATAACGCTCAAAATAGGTGTCAATATATTGCTTCGCTAGTTTACGAGGTATTCCTAAATTATGCGATAGACCAAAATCTGAAATACCATAAACAATTCCAAAGTTAACAGCCTTAGCATTTCGACGATCATTGGGAGTGACATTCTCAGGTTTTTCGATACCAAAAACACGCATAGCTGTTGAAGTATGAATATCTGCTCCCTCTTTAAAGGCAGCGATCAAATGTTCGTCTTTTGAAATATGTGCTAACACGCGCAATTCTATTTGAGAATAATCTGAACTCAATAAAACAGCATTGTCTTCTGATGGAACAAAAGCCTTTCGGATAAGCCGTCCTTGCTCTAGTCTAACTGGTATATTTTGAAGGTTTGGGTCAGAACTTGAAAGACGACCTGTCTGAGTCAAATCTTGAACATAACGTGTATGAATTTTACCATCTTCTAAAATATAATCTTGTAAACCAATAATATAGGTTGATTGCAATTTAGTGATTTGACGGTACTCTAAAATTTTAGTTACAAGAGGAGAAATCGGAGCTAAGCGCTCTAATACATCTACTGCAGTTGAATAACCTGTTTTTGTTTTTTTAGTCATTTCTACAGGAAGACCTAACGTTTCAAACAACAACTTTCCTAACTGTTTTGGAGAATTAATATTAAACTCTTGCCCAGCCAATTCATAGATCTCTTGTGTTAAGGTTTCGATGACTTTTTGATTTTCAATAGCCATTTCATTCAAGGTATTTTTCTTAACCTTAATACCTCGAATTTCCATTTTAGCTAAAACATTCGCTAAAGGTTGCTCCATTTCAAACAGCAATTCTTCTTGCTCATTAGCTTTAAGCTGTTGCATAATATTAGCCTCAGAATCCACTAAAACTTTTACTTTTTTAGCTAGATGCTCAAGAAATCGTGTTTTTTCTGGTATAGCGCGTTTAGCACCTTTCCCATAAACAGCATCATCAGTATCCAGTGGCAGATTTGTATATAACCTAGCAATTGTTGATACTAGATTATCCTCAGTAGTAGACAAAAGGTACTTGGCCAATCTAGTATCAAAGGCTGGCTCTGGTAAATCAATATTAAAACGATTTAAAAGGACCTTACTTCTTTTAAAATCATAAGTTTTGATAGGTTTTGATAAAGCTTTTTTAAATAAAGCTTCTTGCAATAACGATACATCACTAGTAGCGTAGATTGTATCGCTATTTCCCCAAGCTATCCCAATTAAATCTTCTACGTGGTAGTTATCACCTAACATCTCAAAGTAATAAAAATCATTATCGGAGAACATTTCTGGTTTTAATTGCTCCACTTCAGTAAAGTCAACCTCAAAATCTTCCTGACTTGTCTCCTCACCCAGAGCTGCTTTAAACTGTTTAAAATCCATCTCATCATAAAATTGAGACAAGGCTTTTATATCTTGCGGTCCACTATAAAGGATATCTTCTAAGCCGATTGTTATAGGTGATGCTATGTTGATTGTAGCTAGGGTCTTTGATAAGAAAGCTTGCTCCTTATCATTGATAAGGTTTTCTTTCATCTTAGACTGTTTCATAGCCTCAATATTTTCATAGATCCCTTCTAAGGAACCATATTCTGATAGCAACTTCAAGCCAGTTTTTTCACCGATTTTAGTAACCCCAGGAATATTATCTGATTTATCTCCCATCAAAGCTTTTAAATCAATAAATTGACTCGGCGTAATTCCCATTTTTTCCATAAGGTAAGCTGGCGTGAATTCTTCAAACTCAGCAACTCCCTTTTTAGAGATTTCTACTACCGTGTTAGTGTCTGTTAATTGAATTAAATCTTTATCCCCAGAAACCACCGTTATATCAAAATGCTCTTTACTAGCTTCGGCTTGTTTTGCAAGAGTACCAATGATATCATCGGCTTCATAATGTTCCAATTCATAATGTTTGATGCCTAAGACATCTAATTGTTGACGAATATAAGGAAATTGTTCACGAAATTCATCCGGAGTTTTAGCACGCCCACCTTTATAATCTGCATACATTTCCGTACGGAAAGTAGTTTTTCCAGCATCAAAAGCCACTAAAATATGACTAGGCTGGACACGACCTAAAATATGATTCAACATCAAATGGAAACCATATATGGCATTAGTATGAAGTCCAGAATTGTTTTTAAAGCGGTCAATTTGATTATAAAGAGCAAAAAAAGCACGAAAGGCTACAGATGAGCCATCAATTAAAAGTAATTTATTCTTGTTTGTCATAGGTCTATTATAGCATAAGCTATCTGTAAACTTCTGAATTTTGTTAGTTTATTAAACAAAAGAACCCTAAACAAACAGTGTTTAAAGTTCCTTTTATTATTCTATATCTATTTTAACGTAAAGCATAGTCATAAATAGCTTTAGCAACCCCGGCTTGGTTATTATCCACCGTTATATATTTACATCTAGATTTAATCTCATCTGATGCATTCCCCATAGCAACGCTATTGGGAACTAAATCTAATAATTCAATATCGTTAGGAGCATCACCAATAGCCATAACTTGATTAATATCCAGTCCTAATTTTGCTATCAAGGATTTTAAGCCTCTTGCTTTTGTTACTCCTTGAGGCATAATCTCATAAATATAGTCTTGGCTTCGAACTCCACTAAATTTCGAGATTAAGGCTTCTTCAACAGCTTCTTGAAAAGCAGTTACATCTGCATCTAATCCCATGTACATTGCTTGAAAGACAATTTCTTCTTGATTGCGAAGAGCATCTAAACTTATTGACTTTGCTTTTGTAAAAACTAAATCAGCATCATAAGCAACAATTTCAGGAACTTCCTCACCAACAGCGTAAAATGTATTTTCAGCTGTTAACGTTAAACAAACGTTGGGAAATTCTTTAACAACCTCCTCAAGAAAGATGAGTTCATCATGTGTTAAAGTTGCAGAATCAATCAATTGCCAATCTTTCGTGCTATAAGTGCTACAACCATTATTCATGATAATATACTCCTCTTTTGTTAAACCTAGTTCATTAAAATAAGGAAGTATACCTGACATCGGTCGCCCAGTACACAGTACAATTTTAATACCTGCTTGAGTTGCTTCTTTAATAGCTTGGATATTTTCCTTTGGAATTTTCTTTTCATCATTTAAAAGCGTTCCATCCATATCAATAGCAATTAATTTTATCATCTCTTTCTCCTCTATCATTTCTTACGTGGTCTGACAACTGGCAAGTGCCATTGTTTCTTATACCCCAACATCCTTAGGCTAGTTACAACTAACACTAACAAATAATAGTCAGTTGTTGTTTTAGCAATTTTAAAATATAAAATGATCCCCACTAATATTGACCAACCTGCATATATTTCACTTCTTAGTACCCCAGGTTTTCGGCCAGCCAGAACATCTCTGACAATACCACCACCTGCACCAGTTAGTACTGCTGCGACAATGACAGCACTAAGAGGTTGATGAGATTGAGTCGCATATAGTGCTCCTTGAACACTAAACGCTGCTAACCCAATAGCATCTGATACAACTTCGGCATCCCGTCCCTTACCACTCAACAAGTTAGGGAAAATCATAATAAACAAAATAGCTGCTGCTGCTGCATAAAAAGCAATTCCTTGACTCCAAAGTGTTTCAATAGGCAAGCCAATTAGTACATTTCTAATAGCTCCACCACCAAATGCCGTTACAAAACCTAAGATAAAAAGCCCTAGAACATCAAATTCTTCCTCAATCGCCACAATAGCTCCCGAACTTGCAAAAGCTACGGTTCCAACCAAACTTAAAATGTTCCAAATATCGATTGACATCTGCACTTCTCACAACTAATTCTATTCTAGTTTATCATTTTTAGAATAAAAAAGAAGTGAGAAACTGCTCAAATTAAGAAATTAAAAGCTGTAACCACTTCTTTAGTTATTAATTTATGTCCTCTTCTAGTGAATACTTTGTGTCTTTTAAAGAACGTTTTAAAAGACATTTGAATGTTTTTCCACTTACGACAACTTGATTTTTAGTCAAATCAACATTAACCTCGTCAACACCCATCACACTTGATAACTTATCAGAAACTGTTTTGGCACAACCATCACATTTCATGCCACTAACTCGATAGGTATGTTTCATATTCTTCTCCCTTCATAAAAATTCAGTCTTATTATCTTTATTATTTTAAGACTTTTAAGCGAAGTGCGTTTAAAACTACTGAAACTGAACTAAACGCCATAGCTAAGCCTGCCAACATAGGATTGAGTAAGGGACCACCAAAAAGATGTAAAACACCCATTGCCACTGGAATCGCTAAAACGTTATAAAAGAAAGCCCAAAATAAATTTTCCTTAATAATTTGAATCGTTTGTTTACTGATAGTCATTGCTTTTAAGAGATCTGTTAACTCAGGTTTCATCAACACGATATCTGCTGATTCAATAGCAATATCTGTTCCAGAACTCATAGAGATACCTACATCACTGCTAGCTAGCGCAGGAGCATCATTGATGCCATCACCAACCATCGCAATCTGTCCGCCTTTTTCTTTAAGTTCTAAAATAACGTTTGCTTTCTGATCAGGTAAAACTTCTGAAACAACTGTCGTGATACCCAATTTTTGTGCTATGGCATCTGCACTAGCCTTATTATCACCAGTAAGTAAAACTAAATTAAATCCTAATCTTTGTAACTGCTTAACTGTTTCTTGGCTATCTGTCTTTAGCTGGTCCGTTAAAGTTATTAAACCGCTCAACACTCCATTTTCGGAAACGTAAACCACAGTTTGTGCTTCTTCTTGAGCTATTTCTATATCAGCCTTTGCTAAATCTAAATTAACATCGTTCTTAGTCATTAAGTTAGCATTACCTACAAGCATAGTTTTACCATTAATAATTGCACTCAAACCGTAACCCAAAATATTTTTAAAAGCCATGACTTCCCTTAAGGGAAGTTCTTTCTCTTTTGCTTTGTTAACAATTGTTTGGCTAAGTGGATGATTTGAAAGTTTTTCTACTGATGCTACTTGACCTAAAAACTCCTCTTTATCTACCCCATATGTTTTGATAGCAACTACTTCTGGTTTCCCTTTGGTCAAGGTTCCTGTTTTATCAAAAACTATTGTATCAATGTGGTGAGCCTTTTCCAACACTTCACCACCTTTAAATAAAATACCATTCTCAGCTGCTTTACCACTAGCCACCATAATAGCTGTAGGAGTTGCTAACCCTAAAGCACATGGACAAGCAATCACTAAGACTGCAATCATAATCTTCAGAGAGAAGGCAAAACTTTGCCCCAGAATTAAGTACCAACTCAAACCTGATAAAATTGCAATGACAATAACAAAAGGGACAAAGACTCCTGATACTTTGTCTGCTAAGTTAGCAATTGGAGCCTTACTTGCCTGTGCAACTTCTACTAAGTTAATAATTTGTGATAGAAGGGAACCGCCAGCTTCTTTTTCAACGAAAATCGTTAAGCTACCTTGCCCATTAATGCTGGCACCGTAAACCTTACTACCAACCTTTTTTTCAACTGGAATACTTTCACCTGTTAACATGGATTCATCAATACTTGATTCTCCTGCTACAACATGGCCATCAAGAGGAATTTTTTCTCCAGGTTTGACAAGAATTGTTTCACCTATTTTAACTTTATCCAAAGGAACCATATAGTCTTCACCATCTTTGATAACTCTTGCTTCTTTTGCTGATAAAGTTAATAATTTTTCAATTGAGGCCGAAGTACGCCCTTTGGATAATATTTCAAAATATTTTCCTAGAGTAATAAGTGTTAAAATAACTGCAACAGATTCGAAATAAAGCTGGTGAGCGTAGTGTATGTCACCCTGTAATATTTCGTACAATCCATATAAGCTATAAATGAAAGCCGCTGTTGTGGCTATAGCAACTAATGAATCCATATTGGGATGCCTTTTAAAAAGTGCTTTAAAACCATTTTGGTAAAAGATACGCCCAAAATACATCACCGGTAGTGTTAACAATAATTGTATCACACCATAGTTTAGAGGTCCCTTATCTGGCATCAAAAATGATGGTAACCATAAGTTAATCATTGGCCCCATGGAAATATAGAGAAGAGGTATAGTTGCAACTGCTGACATCCAAAAGCGATGCCACATCTTTTCAATTGCTAATTGGTGCCGTTCAGATTGGCTTTTAGAAGTTTCCTCTTTGAAAAGCGATGCTTCGTATCCAGTCTCAGAAACACACTCTTCAATCACGTTTGGCGATAAGGTTGTATCATCAAACGTAACTGTCATTTTCTCTGTTGCTAAATTTACTACTGCACTATCCACATGGTCTAACTTGTTGACAGCTTTTTCTATCGTTAAAGCACAAGATGCACAAGTCATCCCATCAATCAAAAATGTTTCTTTTCTATTAGCCATATTTTCTCCTTTCTAATGGCATTGACACTGACCAGGAATGCAATTACAAGCTACACGTTCAAGTGTTTTGCCTTTCTTAGCTTCTAGTGATGCTTGCAAATTTAATCGATCCTTCTCTGTCATTGGTATACTTTCCAATAAGTGTCTAACAATAGCAACATGTTTGGTCTGGCAAACTTTCTGCAATACACTATCTACCTCTGACATCATAGCTAAATCTTCATCAATTAAAGGAGAATAGCTAAATCCTTTTCCCATTTTTTCTCTGCTCACGTAGCCTTTATCTAAGAGCCTTCTTAATAAGGTTTTGACAGTTGAAGGAGTCCAATCATACTTCTCTAGTAAAACTGCTAGTATCTCATTACTGGTTGTATTCTGCTGTGCCCAAACCACTCTCATAATTTCCCATTCTGCGTTTGAAATAGTCATTTTCTCACCTCTTTCGATTTACGTTTGTAAACCAATTTTAGCAAATAAATCTACATTTGTAAACCGAAAAACATTTCTCATCTTTCTTTATTCTATTGACAAAGATGTTGGTTTTATTATAATAATATTACACAAAAATAACATTATATTAAGGAGAATACCTTGAAACCGTCCTTCAAAAAACTATTGCTACTATTTAGTATTATCACCATTTTATCCATCGCCTGTACACCACATGCAAAAGCAAGTGGGCGTTCATGGAAAAGTTGGTTTATCGAACAATACTTTTGGCTAAAGCGCGATAAAAGTTATTATAAAGTTCAAGATGAAAGCTCATTTCAAAAGTACTTAAATGCTAGCCGTGAACAATCTGATAAGGGTTATTACTTAGACCCAAACTCTGTTAATGGAGGGCTTGTTCAAGAGAGACTTTTTGATATGCAAGTCTATTCTTGGAATGACAACGGTAAAGCTAATCAAAAGACCATTTTCTATTTAGCTGGTGGCTCTTACTTAAATAATCCAACGCCTTACCATATCAGCATGCTTAAGACGCTCTCAACTAGTCTTGATGCAAAAATTATTTTACCAATTTATCCAAAAACTCCTCGTTATACCTATGATTATGCTATCCCTAGATTGGTTAACCCTTATAGACACTTTCATGAAAAAAACGCTAATCTCACTTTGATG
Organism: Streptococcus sp. HMSC076H09; assembly: GCF_001811765.1. Lineage (NCBI taxonomy): Bacteria > Bacillati > Bacillota > Bacilli > Lactobacillales > Streptococcaceae > Streptococcus > Streptococcus sp. HMSC076H09. Next base: position 25,228 of record NZ_KV806588.1, read on the forward strand.
GGTGATTCAGCTGGCGGAGGATTAGCACTAGGATTAGCGCATGCATTGTCTCACCAATCAGGGCAAGAGGCTATTCCTCAACCTAAAAATATTATCCTCTTATCTCCATGGCTAGATGTGACAATGAAACATCCAGAAATTCCCAAATACGAAGATACCGATCCTATCCTATCTGCTTGGGGTCTCGCACGTGTAGGTGAAATTTGGGCAAATGGTTCTAATAATACTAACCATACATATGTTAGTCCTAAAAATGCCCCTGCTACTAAACTCGCTCCTATTACGTTATTTACTGGAACACGAGAAATATTCTTCCCAGATATTCGCGATTATGCTGCACAACTCCAAGCAGCTAATCACCCCGTTAACTATATTGCACAAGAGGGAATGAATCATGTTTATCCAATTTACCCTATTGAAGAAGCTAAAACAGCACAGTATCAAATGATTGATATCATCAATAAAACTCCTTAATACTAGCTATCTCAACTTTAAAGCTATAAAAAATAAACCATGATTTTGACATGGTTTATTTTTTATTATTCTTAATCTTGATTCTAATCTTTTTTATCTAGATTGCGCAACATTTCATCAATCTTATTTCCGTATTCAATAGATTCATCTTTAACAAATTGTAAATCTGGTATTTTATACATAGTAAGGTTTTTGCCAAGTTCACGCTTAATAGTACCAGTTGCTTTTTCTAAACCAATTTGTGCTTTTTGATTATCAGAAGCAAGTGTCGAATGAATAGTATAAAATACTTTAGCCATTGAAAGGTCACCCAACATCTGAACATCAGTAATTGTGACATCTTGTACACGTGGATCATTAACTCGGAAACGCAAAATCTCATTGACTTCACGTTTAATTTCCATTCCAACGCGATCAATACGATGATTAGCCATAATTAATCCTTTCTTCATTGTGCTCATAACTTGAAAGCTAGGACGAGCCTAGCCATAATTTTGTATTTCCCTACCAACTAAAGATACAAGTTGGGTTTCTCATAGGGGTTATTTACGTTTAATTTCTTCCATAATGTATGCTTCAATAGTGTCATCTTCTTTGAGATCGTTATAATTCTCAATCATTAGACCACCTTCTTGAGCATTGCCGACTTCTTTAACATCATCTTTATAGTGTTTAAGACTTGCTAATTTACCATCAAAAATGACAACACCATCACGGATAACACGAACACTTGAATCACGAGTAACTTTACCATTGATAACCATAAATCCACCAATAGTTCCCACTTTTGAAACTTTAAAGGTCTCACGAATAATGGCTTCACCAAGGATTTTTTCTTGGTATTCAGGATCAAGTTTACCTTTCATCGCTTCTTCAACTTCTTCGATAACTTTATAGATAATGCTATGTTGACGAATTTCGACATCATCAGCATCGGCTTGTTGACGAGCTTGTGGAGTAGGGCGTACGTTAAATCCTATAATAACAGCATTTGATGCTTCAGCAAGAGTTACATCAGACTCATTAATAGCACCAACTGCTGAGTGAACAACATTAACTTTTACTCCTTCAACATCAATCTTAAGGAGAGAAGCTACAAGTGCTTCTACAGAACCTTGCACATCAGCTTTGATAATAACATTAACTGACTTAACTTCACCAGCTTTAAGGGTATCAAATAAGTTCTCGAGGCTAACACGTTGCGTGTTTTGGCGTTGTTTTAAGAGAGCACGTTTTGCACGTTCTTCACCTGCAGCACGCGCAGCTTTCTCATCTGCATAAACAGCAAAATGATCACCAGCCATTGGAGCTTCGTTCAAACCAGTAATAGAAACTGGTGTAGATGGACCCGCAACTTTGACACGACGCCCAAGATCATTAGTCATCGCACGAACACGTCCAAATGTATTACCAACAACGATTGGATCTTGTACATTTAAAGTACCTTGTTGGACAAGAAGCGTTGCAACGGCTCCCTTACCTTTATCAAGACGGGCTTCAATAACAGTACCAATAGCACGAACATCTGCATCTGCTTTTAATTCTTCCATTTCAGCAACTAAAAGAACTGTCTCAAGTAATTCTTGAATATTTTTACCAAACTTAGCTGAAATTTCAACAAATTCAGACTCACCACCCCATGCAGTAGAGATGACACCATGCTCAGCTAATTCACTGATAACGCGTTCTGGATTTGCACCAGGTTTATCAATTTTGTTGATAGCAACAATAATTGGGACACCCGCAGCTTTAGAGTGATTAATTGCCTCAACTGTCTGCGGCATAACACCATCATCAGCGGCAACGATAAGGATAGTAATATCAGTTACTGATGCACCACGCGCACGCATAGAAGTAAAGGCCGCATGCCCTGGTGTATCCAAGAAAGTAATTTTCTTGCCAGCTTCTTCAATCTGATAAGCACCAATATGTTGAGTAATTCCACCAGCTTCGCCAGTAGCGACACGTGAATTACGTAGAGTATCAAGAAGAGTTGTTTTACCATGATCAACGTGTCCCATGATAGTAACAACAGGCGGACGTTCCGTTAAGTTATCAGGATTAAGGTAATCCTCATCTGCAAAGAAGCGTTCAATATCAGCTTCATCAACTTCAACCTTAGCATGTGCTTCAATCCCGTAGTCAACCATCAATAGCTCAATAGTGTCTCCATCTAATGATTGATTCTGCGTTGCCATAACTCCCATCATAAAGAGTTTTTTAACAATTTCTGCTGGTTCGCGTTTAATACGTTTTGCAATTTCCGCAACGGTCATGCCCTCAGTATATTCAAATTCTTTTGGTAATTCATGGAATTTACGCTCTGTTACTGGTTTTGGAGCTCCATTAGTCTTACCTTTTTTATTTTTCTTATTATGATTCCAGTTACTATTTCTTTGATTTCTCACTTGGTTTTGATTATTCCAGTTTTTCTTATTTTTTGTTTGCTTTTGACCATCTTCATTTTCATTTGAAAATTGACGAGACTTATCAGAACGAGTTTGTTTTTTACGACGACTATCTGCTGTCTGTGATGGCGTAGCGGCTACTTTATTGACAATTTCTTTTACCTTAGCAACAGGTTTAGAAGCAAGTTTTTCCTTAGCTTTTTGAGCTTCTTCTTGCGCTTTTAACGCTGCTGCTTTAGCTAGTTCTTGCTCCTTAGCTGCTTGACGTTTGGCTTCTTGCTCTTCACGGAAACGCTGCTCACTATGACGTGAGTATTCAGCATTTTGCTCAGCTTTCAAAGCTGCTGCTCGAGCTTTAAAGTCAATGCGATTGCCTGCAGGTTGCTGAGGACGCGTTTGGGGTTTCTGTTTATGATCAGCATAACGCCCATCATTTTTATTACGGTTATTTTGCTGACCTTGTCGGTTATCATTACGATTACCATTTGAACGCTTTTGACCTTGATGGCGTCTGTCGTCAGAGCGTGTATCATTATGGCGATTATTCTTACGGTGATCCCCATTATGTTGACGCTTCTCCGCTTCAGCTTTAGCACGAGCCTCGCGCTCCGCCTTAAAGTTACGACTTTGTGGTTTCGGTTTAGCTACAGGTTGAGTTGAAGGTTTATCATCGGACAAGCCTTGTTTGGTTTCAACAGTTTTAGATTCTGTTTTCACACCTTGATTAGTTTGAACAGAATTTGTTGGAGCTTTAGTTTTAGAAGAGCTAAAACTCTCAACAATACGTGTAGCATCATTTTCTTCAACGCTAGAAGCATGACTTTTTACAGGTAAGCCAAGCGATTGAGCTTGCTCAACCACTTCCTTACTCGTTTTTCCAATTTCCTTAGCGATTTCGTGTAATCTTTTCTTTGACAATTGATGTCCTCCTATTCTGTTATGCCATAAGAGTCCTCATTTTCTTTGAAAATCCAGCGTCTGCGACAGCAACCACTTTTCTTGGTTTGCCTAACGCATCACTTAATTCCAGTGTTGAAAACACTGTGGAGACTTCTGTTTTGTAGTAATTACTTTTATCAGTTACTTTTTTCGTCAAATTTGGGCCAGCATCATTTGCTAGAAAGATTAGCGATACTTGTTGATTTTGAATTGCTTTAATAACCAATTCTTCACCTGTAATAAGGCGCCCCGCACGCTGTGCTAACCCAATGAGATTTAATACTTTTTCTGAATTATTCAAGGCCTAACTCTCTTCTTTTGACCTTATGGTCGACATATGCCAATAGTTCATCATAGAATTCATCAGAAACTTCCATTGAAAAACTGCGATCAAACACTCGTTTCTTTTTCGCTAGGATAGCTTCATCATTGTCCAATTTTATGTAGGCACCTCGACCATTTTGCTTTCCGGTAGGATCTATAAAAACCTGTCCTTCTTTATTTTTAACAATTCGTAAAAGATCTCGCTTATCGATCACTTCACCAGAAACAACTGATTTTCTTAAAGGTATTTTTTTTGTTTTAGCCATAAAACACCTCTCTCATTTATATTATTCTGCCTTATCTGAAATAACTTCAGATTCTTGAGCTACTTCCTCAGTTTGAAGTTCTTGCGCTTCCATTTTTTCGTATTCACTTGCAGATTTAATATCAATACGATAGCCAGTCAAATGAGCTGCTAAACGCACATTTTGTCCTCGGCGACCAATAGCTAGCGATAACTTGCTATCTGGAACAACTACAGTAGCACGTTTTGTATCTTCATCATCAAAAAGTACCATATCAACTTCGGCTGGTGCAATAGCATTGTAAATGAATTCCGCTGGATCTTCAACCCATTGAATAACATCAATGTTTTCTTCAACCGGGATCTCCAATCCTGTTTTAGCATCAACGCGTTTAGGATGGAAATTACTGATAACTTTTTTAATGTTACTTCCACCGCGTCCAACAATTGTTCCAATCGCATCAACATTTGAATTATGACTGCGTACAGCAACTTTAGTACGATCTCCAGCCTCACGAGAGACGCTCATAATCTCAACAGTTCCATCAAATACTTCTGGAATTTCTCGCTCCATAATGCGTTTGATAAACTCTGGATGACTACGGCTAACAAAAACGTTGACTCCTTTAGGATTATTCTCCACTTTATAGACATAAACGTCAATCATATCATGAGATTTAAAGCTCTCTCCAGGAATCTGATCTTGATGCGATAATTGCGCCTCAAGTGAACCGAGATTGACATAGATAAAACGTTGGTCAAATCGTTCAACAGTACCAGTCATAATTTCACCTTCGTGTTGTTTGTATTCATTGAAGGTTACTTCACGCATTTGACGACGCATTTTTTCCATAATAGTTTGTTTTGCTGACTGAGCTGCCACGCGTCCAAATTCTGTAACAGATTCCTCAAAGCGAATCTTATCACCAAGTTCATACGCTGAGCTAATAGCAAGTGCGTCTTTTAGGCTAATTTCCAAACGGCTATCAAAAACTTCATCAACAACTTCACGAACAGTATAGACGGTAAAGTCTGCTTTCTTCTCGTTAAATTCAATAACGCATGATTCTGATTGACCATAACGACGCTTATAGGCAGATTTTAGTGACTCAGTAACTGCATCAATAATATCTTCTTTATTAATGTGTTTTTCTTCTTCCAAAATACGGAAGGCTTCTAGCATTTCTTTGCTCATAGTGTCCATTCTTGCTTCGCAAGAATCATCCTTTCTTAAAGTTTAACCGCAAGACGGGCTTTTGCAACCGTCTGATAGGGAATATCTACAGTTTTATGACGTGTTTTGTCCATATAATCAATTGTCAAGGTTTCACCATCAAATGATAATAAGTCACCTTCAAATATTTTAACTTTATCAATGGATTTATACAGACTTACATTGATATAAGACCCAACAGCATTTGATAATGCTTCTGCTGTTTTAAGTGGCCTTTCCAACCCAGGACTTGAGACTTCAAGCATATACTGTTCTGGAAATGGATCTGGTTGAATTGTGTCAAGTAAGGGACTTACAACGTCTGTCAATTGTGCTGTATCTTCAACCGTAATGCCTCCGGGTTTATCAATTAAAATACTGAGCACATAGTCGCCACCCATTTTTTCGTATTCTACATCTACTAATTCAAACGGTGCTTGAATAGCAGGAGTTACGACTTGAGTAACAATATCAACAATGGTTTGATTTGCGATAACAGCTACCTCTTCTTTCTAACTTGCTTTAGAACTTATAATGACTATAAATTCTATGAATCACACACATAAGAGGCGAAGTAAAACTCCGCCCCTCTCTGTATTATTTAATACTATTATAGCACAAAATACGATTATTGCAATCATTTACTTTAAATTAGCATCACCGTACACTAATCTTATATCAAAAAATTAAAATTTTGTCCTCAGTTCTTTGTAAGAGCTTAGAAAACTTTATGCTAATACTTCAAGCTCAAAGAAAAACGATGATAAAATAAAAGAAATTTTTCGAAACTTGGACTTTTGACGAGTGAAAAAGGTGAACACTTAATAAACACTGATACATTAACAAGATTAAAGGAGAGGAGGGGATTCGAACCCCCGAGCCCCATTAAGGACTACACGCTTTCCAAGCGTGCGCACTCAGCCACTATGCGACCTCTCCATAAAGGAGTAGCAAATAACTACCCACTTACTATTTACTTATTCTAAAATCGTGCTTCTACACGATAGATAACCTGTCCTTTATTTGAAAATTTGCGTTCGTACTCAGTCATGATATTTTGCTGGTAATCACTTGCATGTAAATCTAACCAAACTTGTTTTAAAGTCATACCGTATTGAGAAAAGCTAGCAAGACTATATTCAAATAAACCTCTATTATCTGTTTTAAAATGAATTTCCCCCTGCTCAGGAAGTATGTCTTTATAGGTATCCAAGAAAGTCTTATAGGTCAATCGACGTTTCTCATGCTTTTTCTTAGGCCATGGATCACTAAAGTTAAGATACATCAAATCAACTTCGCCAGTATCAAAGTAGTTTGATAGACTAGAACCATCAACTAATAGTAATTTGATATTCTTAGCACCGCTATCTAGAACTTTATCCAGAGCATAGGAAAGCACTGACAATTGAATATCAATTCCAATATAATTGATATCTGGATTTTGCTCTGCCATACCAGTGATAAAAGCCCCTTTTCCGGAACCAACTTCTATGTGAATAGGGTTATTATTTCCAAAAATCTCATGCCAACGCCCTTTGGCTTCTTCTGGATTTGAAATAACATAGTGAGGATTATTTTCTAAGTGTTCCTCTGCACCCTTACGTTTTCTAACTCGCATTATGCTTTTTAATTAACTCTCTAAACTTTCGTAATTCATAAATTTCTTGATTGACATGCTCCATATCTCGTTTATCAAAACATTTGATTATCTGTGATAAATATGAAAATTGCCCATACCAAATAATTTTGCTCCAGACTTTCTCATTATCTTTATAACCGTAGTAAGACAGCCAATCTTTCCAATGTTTTTGTGGAATATAATGACTTAAAATATATGCAACGTCATACATGCGATCTGTTAAACGAACAGAATCCCAATCAACTAAATAAATTAAACCACTTGTTGTAATAACCCAGTTGCTATGTTTGATATCTCCGTGAACGATTGTTGCAACCTCTGTTCGAAACTCAGGTAAACTACGCTTTAACTCAGTCACAATAGATTGCAAATAAGTGTTTTCTCGGATTTGAATAGGAGTTTGTTTTTCCCAATCCATCAACAAATCATAAGGGTTTTCAATTTTATACCCTAACTGTAACAGTTGATTTACTAAGGGACGAGACTTGTGCAGGCGCAATAAAATATGAATAATCTGTTTACTACCCATATCTTCTTTAGTCAATGTTCGACCATCTAACCATTCTTGAGCACTCATCATATCGCCATTACTTGTACGGCGTGCCCACAGTAGTTGTGGCGCAATCTGTTCCTTAGCTAAGGCTGGCAAAATAGGTGTCGTATTATATTTGACAAAGACACGTTCACCATTTGGATAAGTACCAATATAGGCTTTGCCACTTTTTCCTCTTAAGGGAGTAAGCGTCAATTCTTGATTTGATATTGTCACCAGCAGTCCCTCCTTTTCATTTAGTCGTTTCCTCTTATTTTACTTGTTTTATAGGCTTTAGTCAATCATCTTCTTTATTTTGTAAGGGATGTAATATTCCGTCACAATTAACATCAAAACTATCAATAATATAACAGGTTCCAATTCTCTTATAAGTATGATATCAATTACTGTCACAGCATATGATAATACTCTGAGAAAACCTTTTAGCTGACTTGCTTTAGCATTTAATCTAACTGGATAGAGCTGATTCATGTATTGATAATCAAAATGGTGACCTAAAGCTAATAATTGGAACAATAATAAGTAGTTAAATACAAATGCCAGAGCAAGGGCGAGGTAGGTTTCGTTAACAAAGATGACTGATAAGATATTTAAAGTTACCAACCTTATTGTTAAACCAAGATAATCTGAGCTTCTTAGAAATGCCCTCACAAATAAGTTAGTCCATAAACGCGATGGCGTTTTAGAAATAAGTTTTAAAATAACATCTAAAAATGAACGACGTTTTACACTTGTCGAAATTCCCTTAACATTTGTAAACAAAGAGAAAAATTTTAATATACTCTGTTTTCTTTCCTGCTCATGATTTATAGCTGCATCCCAGTTCAAATTTTGATTGTTATAAAAGACCTTTACCTTGTAAGTTATCACCAACCATTTGATTATTCCTAGACCAAAAATTAACAATGTAATCATAAAAACTGACAAGCCTAACTTTATCAAAATTGGTGATATTAATACTAAAAATAAGGTTTGAATAACCAACCAAAAGATATAAGTCCGTTTTTTAGCAGAATTTATAATTTCCTTTATTGCTTCTTCTTTTATAAGTAAAAATTGTTTATCAGCCGGTTCTAAATAGCTGGCTATTCCCCCCATCGCTAGTAACATTAAGATAATGATTGACACAATCACGATAATTGGCCAATGTGTTTTTGGAAAGTCTTTTAGTAATTGGCTATACTGATATAACAAAAAACCTGACAAAAACATTAATACTAATACAAAATGATCATTAAAGACGTATCTCAAATATTTACTATTTTGAGTTAAAAAGAGACTTCGACGTTTATTAAATAACTTTTTCATATCACACCTCTTTTGTCAGAGCTATGTAGATGTCATTTAAATTAGCATTACTGTCTCCAAAAATAGCCCGTAATTCCTCTAGGGTTCCAACTGCCCGTATTTCTCCTTTATGTAAAATAACAAAACGATCACACATTTTTTCGGCAGAATCTAATACGTGTGTTGACATCAAAATAGATTTCCCTTTAGCTTTTTCTTCTGCTAGAAGATTAATCAAATCTGAAATAGCTAGTGGATCCAAACCTAAAAATGGTTCATCAACAATAAATAAACTTGGAGATACAACAAAAGCACAAATAATCATAACCTTTTGTTTCATTCCCTTTGAAAAATGCATTGGAAACCAGTCTAATTTATCTGTTAGACGAAACATCTCTAATAGTTTTTGCGCACGTGCCATAACTTCATCGGTGGCAATATCATACGCCATAGCTACCGTTTCTAAATGTTCCCTGAGAGTTAGTTCCTCATAGAGACTTGGTGTCTCAGGAATAAAGCCTATTTTCTTTCTATAAAGTTCTTGGTTGGCTTCAAGACTAATGCCATCAATGGTAATATCTCCTTGATAGGGTCTCAAAATACCAATAATCTCGTTAATAGTGGTTGATTTTCCTGCACCATTAAGCCCAATTAATCCAACTAACTCTCCATCATTTACTTCAAAAGAAATATTTTTTAAAACTGGGATATTAACATACCCCCCTGTAACATTTTCAATTTTTAACATTGTCATTCTCTCTATCTTTGATATACTTTATTAACTATTATAACAAAATAAGAAAGGGAAGGTCTATTCTTATGGATAATTGTATCTTAGAATTCCCTTATAGTTTTGAAAATAACTTTAAACCTATTTTGTCCGCTTTTACATCTAATTGAAATGCCAAGCTACCCCATGCTCCCATTATGTTTACAAAAAGCACCTCCATCACTCATCGGACAAAAAAAGACACCTCAAAAAGGTGTCTTTTTAGTATCAATATAATAAATGCAAAGTAATCAGAATATTAGGCTATAAAATTACCAAAGTCAATTATCAGAATAAATAACTGTATTTTTTAGTATATTCGTTGAGTTTACCTTCTAATTTTTTTAGAGCAGTTCTCTTAGAAATCCCCTCATCATATTTGACACCATCCAAGTCCCAAATTAGTTCTTTATGTAATTTTTCTGCTAAACTAGATTTCCCTTGCGGAAACTTAGCATTAATAAGAGCCGAAATTCTTTGGTATTCTTGCTCTAGTTCTGAATACTCACTGTTTTTATTTTCAACTTCTTTTCTTAATGTGTCTAATACATAAGAATCTTGTCTTGATTTAACCTTTCTGAGTAAGGCAAGTTTTTCTTTAAAAGGTATATTTAGGTTTTTTATACGCTCCTGAAGTTCTATCTGGTTATTATAGTTATATTCCTCAGTTAAATCCATATTATTTGATCTATGTGGCTGATAGTTATTATATGTATCCGCAGTAACGCTATTATATCCTAAAAAGAGAGCAGTAAGAGCTGCAGTAGATAATATGATTTTATTTAATTTCAAAATAGTTTTCCTTCTATGATAAATCTCAATTATCATTTTTATTTTATTTATATTATTTATTATACATTTAATTAGATAAAAATGTCAATCATTATATTTAAATTTATTTTAGATACTTCCAAAATTCTAGAAATGTACTTACTCAATAATAAACATCATTAAAAATTGCAATACCCTTTAGGTCATGCTAAGATAAGTATGATGGTAAATATAGATATCACAATCAATACAGGCTACTTTTATCCACCTGTACGACTTATGACCTATCAAACGATAAAAATTTACCATTCCTTAATAGCTACCCAATAAATTTTTCAACATGAAAGGAATTAGTTATGGATAATTGTATTTTTTGTAAAATCATCAGTGGAGAAATCTCTTCATCAAAAGTTTATGAAGATGATGAAGTATTAGCTTTTCTCGACATTACACAAACTACGACTGGGCACACCCTTCTTATTCCTAAAAAACATGTTCGAAATGTGTTAGAGATGGATGAAAAAACTGCACAGATAACCTTTGAACGCTTGCCTAAAGTGGCGCGTGCTGTCCAAGCTGCTACAAAAGCCAAAGGAATGAATATTATTAACAACAATGAGGAAATTGCTGGACAAACTGTTTTTCATGCACACGTCCACCTTGTTCCCCGCTTTGATGAATCAGACGGTATCAAAATTCACTACACTACTCATGAACCCGACTTTGAGGCACTTGCAAAATTAGCCAAAGAAATTAGAAAAGAGATTCAATTATGAAAATAGGTCGTTTAATTGCACTAGGTTTAGTTAGTTTAGGAGCGCTTGAACTTTACAAAAATAGAAAAACTATCAAGGATTCCTATCAAAATACAAAAAATGAGACAGATTCAGCTAAATTAAAATTAGAACGTATCAAAAATGATCTTGCTATTATTAGTCAGGAAAAAGAAAAAATCAGATTAATTTCTCAAGAACTCAATCATAAATTCCAAGTGTTTAATAAAGATATTCAACCTCGTTTAGAAGAAATTAATCAACGCATGGCTAAATATCAAGAGAAAGACGAATAAGCCGACGGTATAAAAATATCTACTCTAAATATAAAAAGAGCAAATAATGCTCTTTTTTATATTTTATGGATTAGTTTGACTTGGTACTGGTTGCGTTCCTGTGTTTGGATTAGGCGTTGCAGCCCCGTTATAATTATTAACACTTCCACTTGAATCAGCCTGACCTGTGTTAGTGTTACTGCTATAGTTACTAGCAGGAGTGCTACTATTATAGTAACTTTGATGAGTTGTTTGATTAGTCTCAGAACTATAAGTAGTATTACCACTGTAACTTGGTGGTGCTTCTGAATAAGGTGTTGTATTATAATTATTCTCTTGTGTTGATGAATAAGTAGAAGAATCATTACTAGCAGTAGTACCATAGTAATCTTCATATAGAATCGCGCTTGTCTTCAGAGTTTTACTACGCTTTTTATCCAGCTCTTTCTTAATTCTATTTTGAACTGCAAGTAGATGTTTCTTAGTTAAAATTTGATAAGAGCCACCATCTGATAGAGTAGCGTCTTCACCCTTCAACTGATAAGATTTAATATGTTCCAATGAATCTTTATAAGCTAACAAATTAGGAATCGTTTTTGATGATATCTCAATATTAGTTTGCATGTTATTACTTACTGCGGAAAGAATTTTTTTGTATGAACTAATACTATTTAACGCCAATATTTTTTTAAGGACTTTTTGAATTACTTCACGTTGTCTTTTTTGACGCCCATAATCTCCCTCTGGATCATCATAGCGCATACGAGAATAAACAAGTGCTTGTTCTCCATTTATTTTATGTGTCCCTGGTTCAACAACAGCCTTGTACTCTGGTTCATTGGCAGCAATTGATATTGGAAAGTCAAATTTATTAGTTACTGTTATACCACCAACAGCATTGACCAAATCAACTAATCCTTGCATATTAATTTGCATAAAGTAATCAACATTAATATCTAATAAGTCTTGAACAGTCATCAATGCCATTTCCGCACCACCAGAAGCATAGGCTGCATTTAGCTTTGCTTCTACGCCAGTCTGTCCATTATTTTTGGGACCACTCAATTTAATCAATACGTCACGTTCTAAGCTTGTCATCGTTGTTTTATTAGTTTTAGGATTTATAGTGACTAAGATCATAGAATCGCTATTTCCTGACCACTTAGATTTTCGATGCTCTGAACCTGTGTCCACACCCATTAATAGTATTGAAAACGGCTTTGTTTCTTCAATAGCATGACTTTTTGATTTAGCTAGCTTAAAATCTTTAAAAGTCTTAGACAATTCATTAGTCGAAAAATTATAAGCTGAGGCAACATAGACTCCCAATGCAATTACTGTTGTTAAAATAATTGCAGAAAACATTAAGGTTATTTTTTTCCAAATTTTCATGTATATTCCTAATCTATCAACTTACTCATTCTGTAAATGTCTAGAAATTCTCCATTTTCTCTTTTAATACCTCTTGTTTGAAGCCCATCTATTTCAAAACTGAATTTTTGGTAGAGGTGAATAGCACGTTCATTACGTCCTTGGACTGATAGTTCTAAGCGGCGTGTAATATCGTTATCTGACGCCCATTCTATTGCTTCTTCCATGAGAATATGACCAATACCATACCCCCAATAATCCTTCTGAACAGCAATAAAAAGATCCCCAATGTGTTCAATTTCAATATCAGACTGACTAATGATTGTTATCAAGCCGATCACTTTATTTTTTAATTTAGCAATCAAACAAATGCAATTTTTCGTTATTAAGGTATTTTCAATAAACGTTTCCATTTCTGGCAAAGATAGTTGATTGCTCACCGTATGCAAAATAAAATCTGTTTCCTCAGTAACAGTATTTAAAAATTCAAGAAGCGCAGATGCTTCCTCTCTCGAAGCTTCTATAAAATCAACAGCAAATTGTTTAGACATCTTGAATCGCCTCAATAATTTCTCTTGCGCGATGCCCATAAGCTTCTAACTGAACTTGACGTCCTTGATTGCTCCTCGTAATAACAATTTCTAAGTAGTTATTGATAAGGTTATCACTAAGCAACTCTCCCCATTCAATAACTGTTACTCCTTGACCAAACAAGAAGTCATCTAAGTCAATAGAATCAGGATCATCTCCAATACGATAAACATCCAAATGGTAAAGTGGTACACGCCCTTCATATTCTCTAACAATAGTGTAAGTTGGGCTCTTAATCATTTGTTTTATGTCTAATCCCTTTGCAATACCTTTTGTAAGAGTTGTTTTGCCTGCACCTAAATTACCAGTCAATAATACGATATCTCCTGACTTTAAAACAGTACCCAGTTTTTGCCCTAGGGCAATAAGCTCTTCTTCATTTTGAGTATAAAACATAGAGATATTATACCAGAAATATCTCTGTCTTCCAACAGTTTGCTGATTCTGACAGCCCCATAGCATATATTTCTTCACTTTTCTTAAGAAAAAAGGAAACCAGGCTACAAATCTGATTTCCTTTTATCTTATTTATCAAACTATAATATTACAAAATAGCCAAGCTGATAAAGTTTAGAATAAATAATATATCTAAAATCCACAGTACCACATGAATATCTTTTGCTTGTCCTTTGATGACTTTAGCTAGTGTATAGGTCAAGAAACCAGCTGCAATACCATAAGTAATGCTATAAGTAAACCCCATAAAAAGAGAAGTAAAGAAAGCTGGGATAGCTTCTGACATATCATCCCATTTGATATCTTTTAAATTTGAAAGCATCATAATACCAACAATAACCAATATTGGTGCAGTAGCTTGACTCGGAACGATAGATACTAGTGGACTAAAAAAACTAGATATAGCAAACAAACCAGCAACTACTAAGGCTGTCAATCCTGTACGACCACCAGCTCCGATTCCTGCTGCTGACTCAACATAGGTTGTAACGTTAGATGTTCCACAAATAGCACCAAAAGTTGTCCCAATTAAGTCTGAATAGAGTGCTTTGTCTAAACTCTTAGATTCATGATTATCACCAGTCGTTGCTAAGATACCAACTTTTTCTCCGGTACCAATGAGCGTTCCAATGGTATCAAAAATATCAGTCAGTGAAAAAGCAAGAATGGCCATTAATACACTTGGTAGACGTGAAGGATTAGAAAATAAAGAAATTAATCCTTTCTCTCCTAATGCAACTCCAAATACTTGCTTCAAATCTCTAAAAGAGGCCGAGAGGTTAGTTGCTTCCCAATTAATAGCATCTAACTTAACCACTCCCATTAAAATACCTAAGAGGGTCGTTGTTAATATCGATAGAATAATCCCTCCACGGATACCCTTTACAATAAAGAAGATGGTAATGCTTAAACCAATCAAAGATAATAAAATTGCTGGATTATCAAACGACACTAGCCCTGGCGTTGCTGAAGAATTTGCTGTAATAGTAGCCAATCCTTTCGCAGCACCCTTTCCAACAACATCATACGTCCCAGGATCAATTGAAAATTTCAAAAAACCAGCATTTTTAATCCCAACGTATGCTAAAAAAGTTCCGATTCCTGCTGTAATGGCTGATTTTAAAGTTGTTGGGATAGACTCAATAATCATCTTTCTAACTTTCGTTAAAGTAATAATCAGAGAAATCAAACCACAAATAAATACCATAGCTAAGGCTTCTTGCCATGTATATCCCAATGCAAAGACAACTGTATATGTAAAGAAAGCATTTAATCCCATCCCAGGAGCTTGTGCATAGGGAAGGTTAGCATAGAAAGCCATAACAGATGTAGCTACAACGGCACCAATAATCGTCGCTAAGAAAACTCCTTGTGCTGGCATCCCAGTCTGAGATAAAATAGCTGGATTTACAAACAAAATGTACGACATTGCAAAGAAAGTCGTTAGACCAGCAGTGATTTCAGTCCGAATTGTCGTCCCGTGTTCCTTTAGCTTAAAAAACTTTTCCATTTTAAAATCGGATTCTCCTTTATTTTTTGTTATTTTACACTTTTAAAAAAATTAATCGTTCATATATTTACGAACGATTAATATATATTAACAAAAAATAATTCACTTTTCAAGCTTTTTCCCTGCAGAATAATCCATAAAAATAAGACACAATACCTGTAAAAATGTAAATCCTAAAATAAAGTGGAATGAATCCCTACTCGGAACCGCTAAAAGTTCGTTAATTACCACTTGTGGCTTCGTTAAGATATCCCATGAATTTAGACGGGCATAACGACCAATATGAATACCAAAACTTGAAACAAATGATACAATTCCAATAATTCCCCATCTTAAAAATATATTGCTAATTCTAAATTTACGCATAATCACAGAAAAACTTTCGATACCTGATAAAAAACCAAACAAGATACTAGATACATACAAGATATAAAGTATTAAATTTGTCTTATTATAAAGAACGTCTCCGACAAAATGCATATGAATGATATCCGTCAACATATAAAAGGTATTAGGATAGAAAAAAAACCAAGCAAGTGCAAAAAGACCGATAAGAATTTTTTTCTTAAATAAACTAGTAAGGTATGCAAAATCTAACGCTATTAGGGCTAGAGTCATATTCCAAATCAAATTTGGTCCCTGCAAATGATAATATTTAATCCCAAAAGAAATAACAATAAAAAATAAATGTATCGCAAATAGTTTTACTTTCATTCTAACCTCCAATTAATATCTCATTATACAACATATTATTAAATTAAGGTTAAATAAACTTCAAACCTAAAAGACTAACCCTGTTGTGGTTAGTCTTCCATTAATATTCCCCAAAGTAATAATTGTACTAAAAAAAGGCAAGACAAGGCTTTAAAATCAAGGTTAGCCATATTAGTCTGTATTCCATTAAAAAATGCTGACGGATTTAAAATGATTCCTTCTAAACCTAATGATCCTGATTTTTCTAAGCAAAAGGCAAAACTACTAAAAAGCATTACAGGTATAACAGTTGCTAATTGATACCTTTTACTAATATCATATGCATTTACCAATAGCTTCAAACTTAGTAAAGCTGAAGAGATAATAAAAAGAATTGCAAGAAGGTATGCCATATATTGCATAAAGTGATTAGACTGCCAAATGTCTTTTGTTGACCACTCTAAGCTCACTAAACTAAGAAAAATCCCTAAACTCTGTGGGTAAAAAAATAAAAGGCCTAAACTTGCTAAAAGACGAATAAAAATATTACGACTATAATAAGCAATGAATCCCATCTCTAACGACAAGACTGATGCCAATAGAATTACCATCAAATGATCAATTTTTACATGATAATACCATATCCCTAAAATACTGACTATGGCAAAAAGATGACTCCAAATTAACTTTTTCATAATCCACCAACTTCCATATTTCCACAGTTATTATATCATATTTCTACTGTCTCTTTTTATTGAAATCTATTTTTGATATAATGTCAGCATGACAAAGAAAATTATCGCCGTAGATTTAGACGGTACTCTATTACATAATAATAACACTATTTCTGACTACACCGCTGATACACTTCGAAAAGTTCAAGCTCAAGGACACAAAGTAATTATTACAACCGGACGCCCATACCGTATGGCACTCGCTCATTATTTACGCCTAGATTTAAAAACACCAATGATAAATTTTAACGGTGCTTTAACTCATATCCCCGAAAAAAAGTGGGCGTTTGAGCATAGTGCAACGATTGATAAAAAATTACTCCTTGAAACCTTAAATTTATCAGATGCTATCCAAGCCGATTTTATTGCTAGCGAGTACCGTAAAAATTTTTACATTACTATGGATAATCGTGATAAAATTAACCCACAATTATTCGGTGTCAATGAAATTACTGATAAAATGGCATTAGATGTTACTAAAATCACACGCAATCCAAATGCTCTATTGATGCAAACACGTCATAAAGATAAGTATGAGTTAGCTAAAGAGTTACGACAACATTTTAATCACGAACTAGAAGTAGATTCTTGGGGTGGTCCATTGAATATACTCGAATTTTCACCTAAAGGTGTTAACAAAGCTTATGCTCTCAAACATTTATTAAAATCACTCAATCTTTCACAAGAAAATTTGATTGCCTTTGGAGATGAACACAATGACACCGAGATGCTGGCCTTTGCACATACAGGATATGCTATGAAAAATGCTAGTCCAACTCTACTTCCATATGCCGACCAACAAATCCAATGGACAAACGAAGAAGATGGTGTTGCTAAAACTCTAGAAAAATTATTATTGTAGTATTTTCAAAAACGATCTCTATTGAAACAGAATTCTAATAGAAATCGTTTTTTAGGTTTTCTACTATATTATTAACAAAAAAAGTTACCACTCTCTTCCCCCATTATAAAAGGTATTTGTGAAAAAAATATCTTTTTTTTAATTTTTATTAGAAATAGTATTGATTTTTTTCTGAAAACGTTTTAAAATATATCTGTTCTATAATTTCGTTGAAATGAAAAAGAATGGCCAATTTTACGATTGGAAGGAGATTATTCTTCTTTATGTCAACGAAAAAATTTTTTAAGGAGGAAGAACAAGAATGGGTATCGGTATTATTATTGCCAGCCATGGTAAATTTGCTGAAGGTATTCATCAATCAGGTTCAATGATCTTTGGTGAACAAGAAAAAGTTCAAGTTGTAACTTTCATGCCAAATGAAGGACCAGATGATTTGTATGGACACTTCAACAATGCTATCGCACAATTTGATGCTGATGATGAGGTGCTTGTGTTAGCTGACCTTTGGAGTGGGTCACCATTTAACCAAGCAAGCCGTGTTATGGGAGAAAATCCTGAACGTAAAATGGCTATCATCACTGGTCTCAATTTGCCAATGCTTATCCAAGCCTATACTGAGCGTATGATGGACGCTAATGCAGGTGTTGAACAAGTTGCCGCAAATATTATTAAAGAGTCTAAGGAAGGTATCAAAGCCCTTCCAGAAGAACTTAATCCTGTTGTAGAAGCTACTCCTGTAGCAGGTGTTCCTGCAGATGTTCCTGCGGAAGTTAAACAAAGTGGATCTATCCCTGAAGGAACTGTTATTGGAGATGGCAAGCTTAAAATTAATCTTGCTCGTATTGACACACGTCTTTTACATGGTCAAGTTGCAACTGCATGGACTCCAGCATCAAAAGCAAACCGTATTATCGTTGCTTCTGATGAAGTTTCTAAAGATGAACTTCGTAAACAATTGATTAAGCAAGCTGCTCCTGGAGGAGTCAAAGCAAACGTTGTCCCAATTAGTAAATTAATTGAAGTAGCTAAAGACCCACGTTTCGGAAACACACGTGCCTTGATCTTATTTGAAACTGTACAAGATGCACTCCGTGCAGTTGAAGGTGGTGTGGAAATCCCTGAATTGAACGTTGGTTCAATGGCTCACTCAACTGGTAAAACAATGGTAAACAACGTTCTTTCAATGGATAAAGACGATGTTGCTGCCTTTGAAAAATTACGTGACTTAGGTGTATCATTTGATGTACGTAAAGTACCAAATGACGCTAAAAAGAATTTGTTTGATTTAATCAACAAAGCAAACGTAAAATAACTTATTATCTCTGAAAACGAAAGGATATCAAAATGGCGGATATTTCAATTATCTCAATGATTTTGGTCGTTATCGTTGCCTTCTTTGCTGGTCTTGAAGGTATCCTCGACCAATTCCAAATCCATCAACCTCTTGTTGCTTGTACTTTAATCGGTCTTGTAACTGGTCACCTCGAAGCGGGTATTATTCTTGGTGGTAGTCTCCAAATGGTTGCTCTTGCTTGGGCAAATATCGGAGCTGCCGTAGCACCAGACGCTGCACTTGCCTCTGTTGCTGCTGCTATTATTTTGGTTAAAAGTGGCGACTTCACTCAAAAAGGTATCAACTTTGCCTTCTCTACTGCTGTACCTCTAGCTATTGCTGGACTTTTCCTTACAATGATTGTTCGTACAATCTCAACTGCACTTGTTCACGCTGGTGACAAAGCTGCTTCTGAAGGAAACTTCGCAGCAATTGAACGTTTTCACTTTATTGCCCTCCTTCTCCAAGGATTACGTATTGCATTCCCAGCTGCGCTTCTTTTAGCTATTCCATCTTCTTCAGTACAAAGTATTCTTGAAGCAATGCCTGATTGGTTAAATGGTGGTATGCAAGTTGGTGGTGCCATGGTTGTTGCCGTTGGTTACGCTATGGTTATCAATATGATGGCTACTCGCGAAGTTTGGCCTTTCTTTGCTCTTGGATTTGCTCTAGCAGCTTTGAACCAGTTAACTCTTATTGCAATGGGTACTATTGGTGTTGCTATCGCCCTCATCTACATCAGTTTATCAAAAATGGGTGGAAGCAAAGGTACTTCTAACGCAGGTTCTAACGATCCTATCGGCGATATCTTAGAGGACTACTAGAAAGGAGCTAAACAATGACTGAACAAATTAAATTATCAAAATCAGATCGTCAAAAAGTTTGGTGGCGTTCACAATTCCTTCAAGGTTCTTGGAACTATGAGCGTATGCAAAATATGGGGTGGGCCTATGCTCTTATCCCAGCATTGAAAAAACTTTACACTACTAAAGAAGATCGTGCTGCTGCGCTTGAGCGCCATATGGAATTCTTTAACACACATCCATACGTTGCTGCTCCAATTATTGGTGTAACCCTTGCTCTTGAGGAAGAAAAAGCAAGCGGTACACCTGTCGAAGACAAAGCAATTCAAGGGGTTAAAATCGGTATGATGGGACCTCTTGCTGGTATTGGTGATCCAGTGTTCTGGTTTACTGTACGTCCTATCTTAGGTGCTCTTGGTGCTTCACTTGCCTCTGCTGGTAATATCCTCGGACCAATCATCTTCTTTGTTGGTTGGAACCTCATTCGTATGTCATTCTTATGGTACACACAAGAGTTAGGTTACAAATCAGGTAAAGAAATTACTAAAGATATGTCTGGCGGTATCCTCCAAGATATTACTAAAGGTGCTTCAATCCTTGGTATGTTCATCCTCGCTGTCCTTGTTAAGCGTTGGGTAGCAATTAACTTTACTGTAGACCTTCCTAAAAAGACATTGTCAGAAGGGGCATACATCAATTTCCCTAAAGACCATGTTAGTGGACAACAATTGCATGATATCCTAGGACAAGTTCAGAGTGGCTTAAGCCTTGATAAAATGCAACCACAAACACTTCAAGGACAACTTGACTCACTTATTCCTGGTTTAGCTGGATTACTTCTTACATTCTTCTGTATGTGGTTACTTAAGAAGAAAGTATCACCAATTACAATTATCATCGGTTTGTTTATCGTTGGTATTCTAGCTCGCCTTGCAGGTGTGATGTAATAAAACTAAGAGATGGTTACAATAGTATTCCATCTCTTATATTTTATTACCAAAAATCCACTTAGAGTCCCACTATTATGATATAATCAAACTACTATAAATTAAAAAGGGATTAGTCATGGCACAATCATTAAACAAAACTGTTGAATTTCAAACAACAGGAGTTTCGTATTTAGGTATGGGGAATAAAGTTGGAAAATTTTTAGTTGGTGACCAGGCATTAGAATTCTATAACGATAAAAATGTCAACGACTATATTCAAATTCCATGGACATCAATCAATCAAATTGGAGCTAATGTTAGTCGAAAAAAAATTAGTCGTCACTTTGAGGTCTTTACAGACCAAGGAAAATTTTTATTCGCTTCTAAAGACTCTGGAACGATATTAAAGCATGCGAGACGACATATTGGAGACGATAAAGTTGTTAAGCTTCCTACCCTCATCCAGACCATTTTAAAAATATTCAAGTTTAAAAAATAAGATAGACTATAGTCTATCTTATTTTTTAACTCTAATATTAATATGGGAACTTGTCATCAAACCATCTCAAAAAGTTAGAAAAATGGATTGCTTTAAATATTCGTAATCTAATACGTTCTACAATAAAAGCCAACAAATAAATTAAAATCCCTGCTCCTAAAATTAAAAATGGGTAAAGATAAATGGACTCATAAACAAACGTCTCTGCAAAATCTCTTACAAAATATTTTACTATTAGTGGGTGGAGATGACAGAGATAAACTCCCAAGGTTGAAGGGGCTAATACAACAATTATTTTCTTTAAGAATCCCGAGGGCTTAATGCTTGCTCTAGCAAATAATATAAACAAACTTACCGCCCCTAAAGTTAAAGTAGGCGAAACATACCAATACCAAATATCACCAACACTAAACTTCATGACATAAGTAGCAACCAATGATAATAGATAAACTATAAGTAAGTATGACGTTTTAAATATATTTAAATCAATACGTTTCAAATAGGCACCAATAATATATAAAATCAGTAGCCAAGTCATTTCAAAACCCTTGCTCAATGAAAATTCTGGAACACGATTGTTTAAAACAGCTGGTAAAATTGAAAAAATAATAAACATTAACAAAACCAATTGTTTTAATTGTTTATCAGTCAAGGCATTTAATCCATTATTAATAACAGGCATAAAAACCAATAGACCAAAGTAAGCAGTAATATACCAATACTGCCCACTGACAATAGGGAAAAAAGCATCTCTCCAATTAAGCAAGGTCACTTCATGACCTGTGATTTCAAAAAGTGCCGTTATTGTAAAGGTGTAGAAAAAAACCTGTGCCCAGATAGACAGTAATTTTGAGTAACGATAACGCGAATTAATTCCCACATAACCACTTATTAGTGCGTAACAGTTAACGGCCCCATAAACTAAGACTTGGATAATCCACGTTACTATAAAATAGGAGTCTGCGTGTCCCTCAACCGAAGATCTCAGACCACCTTTTCCAAGAATATGCGTAATAACAATCATGAACATGGAAATAATCCTTAAAAGGTCTAAGCCGTAATGACGACCTGATTGTTTAATACTTGTATACTTTTCCATAATCATATTTTAGCATAGCTATTTCACTAAAACAAAGAGCAGGCTTATAAAGTTAAGGTTTACATTTTACTTATTTTTGGATATAATAACCTTAACGGATAAGTAGTATAATAGTTCTTTTCAGAGAGTCTGCGGTCGTTGCGAGCAGATAAGATTGTTTTATGAAATTCTACCGTGTTCCATTTATGGGAAATAATTTAATCAATCAATCAAGTGCACTTCTGTGAAGCTGGATGGAACCGCGCCTTTGCGCTCCAGCATGACAGGGTGTTTTTTTTAGTATAAAGGAGATTCCTATATGTTAGACTTAAAACGTATTCGTACAGATTTTGATGCTGTCGCTAAAAAATTGGCCATGCGTGGTGTTGACCAAGAAACATTAACAACCCTTAAAGAACTTGATATAAAACGCCGTGAACTACTTATCAAAGCTGAAGAGGCGAAAGCGCAACGTAATGTTGCTTCTGCTGCCATTGCTCAAGCAAAACGAAATAAAGAGAATGCAGACGAGCAAATCGCAGCTATGCAAACACTTTCCGCTGATATCAAAGCAATTGATGCGGAATTGGCAGATGTGGATGCTAATTTACAATCAATGGTGACCGTACTTCCTAATACACCAGCTGATGATGTGCCGCTTGGAGCAGACGAGGATGAAAATGTTGAAGTTCGTCGCTGGGGAACTCCTCGTGAATTTGATTTTGAGACCAAAGCTCACTGGGATTTAGGTGAAAGCCTTGGAATTCTCGATTGGGAACGTGGTGCAAAAGTTACTGGTTCTCGCTTCCTCTTCTACAAAGGTCTAGGTGCTCGTTTAGAGCGTGCTATCTACAGCTTCATGCTGGATGAACACGCTAAGGAAGGGTACACTGAAGTGATCCCTCCTTATATGGTTAACCACGATTCAATGTTCGGTACGGGACAATATCCAAAGTTCAAGGAAGATACTTTCGAATTAGCAGATAGCCCATTCGTACTTATCCCAACTGCTGAAGTTCCTTTAACAAACTATTATCGTGATGAAATTATCGATGGGAAAGAATTACCTATATACTTTACTGCCATGAGTCCATCATTCCGTTCAGAAGCAGGCTCTGCAGGACGTGACACACGTGGATTAATTCGCCTTCATCAATTCCATAAAGTAGAAATGGTGAAATTTGCCAAACCTGAGGAATCGTACCAAGAATTAGAAAAAATGACAGCAAATGCTGAAAATATTCTTCAAAAACTTAATCTCCCATACCGTGTCATTACCTTGTGTACAGGAGATATGGGATTCTCAGCAGCTAAAACGTATGACTTAGAGGTATGGATTCCCGCTCAAAATACTTATCGAGAAATTTCTTCATGTTCTAATACTGAAGATTTCCAAGCACGTCGTGCTCAAATTCGTTACCGTGACGAAGTTGATGGCAAAGTTAGGTTGCTTCATACTTTAAATGGTTCAGGACTTGCAGTTGGACGTACTGTAGCAGCAATCCTCGAAAATTATCAAAATGAAGATGGTTCTGTGACTATCCCAGAAGTTCTTCGTCCATATATGGGTAATATCGATATTATTAAACCAAATTAGGCACTCTAAAATGAGTTGGTATACCAACTCATTTTTTCTATGAACTTAGCTAATAGTTTGACAAACTTGATAGTAAGGTAACACTTTCTCAAAGCCTTCTAACAATCGTTGCAGAATATTTTCTAAGCTCTGGTTTTCAGTCAAAAGAACGTCATATTTTACCAATACTTTCCTTACCTTCCCTGACTTAATTTCTTGCATTAAACGTTGACGATTTTCCTCATTGCCTTCTTCTCGATGAGTTTCACCTTGCCTTTGGACCATAAAATACAATGGAGAGGCAATCGGAATCGATAACACTCTAGCCTGCTTCTCGAGTGTCTTATCAGATTTTTGCCTCTCTACAAAGCTTACCTCAAGACTAACCCCAAAACTATCTTTTACACCATAAACCCTTAGCGCAACAGCCACATCATCTAATTGGTCTGTATCCTTTCGATAATAAACCCAAAAATGTGGACGCCCTACTTGAGCTTGATTAGCCCAATTACTCACTCTTTGCATTTTAAAGCCATCCATACGTTGTTCTAAGGCTCTTGATAACTCTGTAAAACTATTCCTAGCAAGTTGGCCCTTTGCCTTAAAAGTTTGCATATCGTCCTTTAAAGGGCCTGCCTTCTCAGGCATAATATACTTCATTGATTGGAATTCTAAATAATCATTTAATTCTTGATACATTCTTTTTCTCCATGTAAACAATAGTTAAGTTTTCACGATTATATATATCTATACATACTTTCAAGTTCTTTTAAAGTATTTCTAGCGAAGCCTCGTTGCTAGAAACAAGGTCTAATCGCAATTATAACTAACCAAGCTTTACTTTCTTCATCACTTAATGGAACTCTTTAAAAACCAATCTTTTCATAGCCTTCTAAAATCTAATAATAGCTATTTTTTCTAGAAAATTTCTCTTCAATAACAGATAGAGTCTCAAGTTAAGGAGAGCCTAAATAATGGTACTTAGAATAAAGTGTTCGAAATGACTCTTTCTGAAAATTTTGGATTAGACTACAATCTAAAAATTGGCTAATGCTAGTGTCATTGACATATCTCCTTTTTATCAATTATAGCAAAATATGAAACTATAACTATGATAATACCTTGAAAAACTAAATATAGGCTGAGTAAATAACTCAGCCTTTTTCTATTAATATTTTCTAAAACGTTGGTAACGTTGTTCCAATAAATCCTCAAGAGATAATTGTGAGAGCATTTCTAACTCTGAAATTAAACTTGTCTTAATCATATCGACAATCTCACTTGAAAAATAACCATGTTCAGGGATTACTTTGTCTACAACTTCCATATGGTAAAGTTCTCCAGCAGTCATCTTCATTAATTGTGCTGCTTCTGTTGTTCTTGTGCCATCTTTCCATAAAATAGAAGCAAAGCCCTCAGGACTTAAAATAGAATAAACAGTATGTTCCAACATCCAAACCTTATCGGCAACAGCTAAAGCTAATGCTCCTCCAGAACCCCCTTCACCAATAATAATAGCTATAATAGGGACTTTTAAATCACTCATTTCTAAGAGGTTTCTAGCAATTGCTTCACCCTGACCTCGCTCCTCAGCACCTACCCCAGGATATGCTCCAGCAGTATTGATGAAGGTTATAACAGGTCTTCCAAACTTCTCAGCTTGTTTCATTAAACGTAAAGCCTTACGATAACCTTCAGGATGTGGTTGACCAAAATGACGGTCTAAATTATCTTGAAGGTTCTTACCTTTTTGAATACCGACAATCGTCACAGGACGCCCTGCCAAGTACCCCAAACCTCCTATAATTGATTTGTCATCTGCAAACTGGCGATCACCATGAAGTTCCATAAAATTATCAAAAATCAATTCAGCGTAGTCAAGAGCAGTTAGCCTCCCTTGATCACGCGCATCTTTTAAAATTCTTGTCACATCATTATTCATGACCAACCTCATTTCCATGGAAAGCAATTAGTTGAGCAATGCAGTCGCGTAATTCTGTTCGATTTATAATAGCATCGACAAAACCATGTTCTAACAAAAATTCTGCCTTTTGAAAGTCTTCAGGTAAATCTTCTCTCACCGTTGTTTCGATAACACGACGACCAGCAAAACCAACCAACGCTTGCGGCTCAGCCAGAATAATATCACCTTCCATAGCAAAACTCGCAGTAACGCCGCCGGTTGTTGGGTCTGTTAAAATTGTTAAATAAAACAATCCCTGGTTAGAATGGCGTTTAACTGCTGCCGATACTTTTGCCATTTGCATCAAACTCATAATACCTTCTTGCATTCTGGCGCCTCCTGACGCTGTAAAAATAACAATAGGTAATTTCTTTTCAGTTGCTAGCTCAAATAATCTTGTCAACTTTTCGCCTACGACCGTTCCCATAGACGCCATTATAAAATGAGAATCCATAATAGCTAAGGCCGTAGTTTGTCCTTTTATTTTAGCTAAACCTGTCACCACCGCTTCATCTAAGTTAGTCTTTTGACGTGTAGCAGCCAGTTTTTCACGGTAGTTTGGAAAATTCAAAGGATCCTTAGTTTCAATCCCTGTAAATAATTCCTCAAAACTATCTTCGTCAACTGTTAGCAACAGACGTTCTTGCGCTGAAATTCTAAAGTTGTAAGAACAAGCTGGACAAATCTTTGCTAATCCTAAATCTTTCTGATAAATCATATGTTTACAAGAAGGACACTTAGCAAAGAGTTCATCAGGAACCTCAGGAAGACTACGTTTATCAGAAGACCCCAATGCTTTGTTTGGACTAATACGGATATATTTATCCTTTTTACTAAATAAAGCCATCTTCCCTCCTATTGATTGTTACCATAATACCTTGGTAAAAAGTCTTCCATCAGGAATGAAGTATCATAATCCCCAGCCAAGACTTTTTTATCAGAAATGAGATCCATTTGAAATTCTGTATTTGTTACAATACCATCAATTTCAAGCTCATATAAGGCACGTTGCATTTTCATAAGTGCATCAAAACGATTTTCTCCGTGAACAATTACTTTCGCAATCATACTATCATAATAAGGAGGAATAGTGTAGCCTGTGTAAACCGCTGAATCGACACGTAAGCCCATACCGCCAGCAGGTAGATGTAACCCATTAATGGTACCTGGACATGGCGCAAAATTAAATTGTGGATTCTCTGCGTTAATACGACATTCAATCGCATGACCAGTTAACTTAATATCATTTTGAGAAACTGATAAAGGAATTCCAGCAGCGATACGAATCTGCTCTTTAACGATGTCAACACCCGTTACAAATTCTGTAACAGGGTGTTCTACTTGAACACGAGTATTCATTTCCATGAAATAGAACTGTCCGCTATTCTCATCTAACAAAAACTCAATTGTTCCTGCATTTTCATAGGATACAGCCTCAGCTGCACGAACAGCTGCTTCACCAATTTGTTGACGCAGAGTGTTACCTATTGCCACAGACGGACTTTCTTCCAATACCTTCTGATTGTTACGCTGCAGAGAACAATCACGTTCTCCTAGGTGAACTATCTTACCAAAGCTATCTCCAAGTATTTGTACTTCAATATGTCTAGCTGGGTATATAACTTTTTCAATATACATAGCACCATTACCGAACGCAGCCAAAGCCTCCTGTGAAGCAGACTCAAAAGCAGGCTTCAATTCATCTGCTGATTTGACCTTCCTAATTCCTTTTCCACCGCCACCAGCTGAGGCTTTTAACATCAATGGATAGCCGATTTCCTCAGCAATTGATACAGCTTCTTCTACACTTGTAACTTGACCATCTGATCCTGGGATAACCGGAACATCAGCTTTTATCATCTCTGCACGAGCATTGATTTTATCACCCATTTTATCCATAACTTCTCCAGATGGACCAATGAATTTTAAATTCATCTCTTCACACATAGTAGCAAATTTAGAATTTTCACTTAAAAACCCAAAACCTGGATGAACAGCTTCCGCTCCAGTCACAATAGCAGCAGATAATATAGCATTAACGTTTAAATAAGATTCTGCTGATTTGGCTGGTCCAACACAAATAGCTTCATCTGCTAAAATTGTGTGCAATGATTCCTTGTCAGCCTCCGAATAGATAGCAACTGTCGAAATTCCCATTTCACGGGCTGCACGAATGATACGTACTGCAATTTCTCCGCGATTAGCAATCAATATTTTCTTAAACATTTTTGATGCTTCTCTCCCTCTAAATTCAATACTATCTTCAATTGCCTATTGCAAATGTTAACGTTCCACTGGCAGCTAATTTCCCATCAACTTCTGCTACTGCTTCAACAACGGCTATAGTTCCTCTACGTTTGACAAACTTAGCAGTCATAACTAATTGATCTCCTGGAACAACTTGCTTTTTAAATTTCACTTTATCCATACCTGCATAAAAAACAAGCTTTCCTTTGTTTTCTTCTTTAGATAATTCTAAAACACCTGCAGTTTGAGCCAAAGCTTCCATAATTAAAACGCCTGGCATTACAGGATATTCTGGAAAATGACCATTGAAAAAAGGCTCATTGATACTAACATTTTTGATAGCGACTATCTCATCTTCTGATACCTCTAAAACACGATCCACTAATAACATTGGATAGCGGTGAGGTAAAGCCTCACGAATTTCTTTTATATCAATCATTTGATTCGTACCAATCCTTTACCAAATTCAATAACTTCTTCATTGGCTACAAGAATTTCAGTAACTACACCATCATGAGGAGCAGGCACTTCATTCATCACCTTCATCGCCTCAATAATCATCAAAGTTTGTCCCTTCTTCACGCTATCACCTACTGAAACAAAGTTAGGTTTATCTGGTCCAGAAGCTAAATAAGCAACCCCAACTAAAGGACTTTCGACAACGTCACCTTCTGCAACAGTCACAGTCGACTCTGGGATTTCTGAAACTACTTCAGTAGCTTGTTTCGTTTGCTCACCTGCTTCATTAGAGACAGGAGTTGCTATAGTTGGAGTTGCTTCAGGTTGATGACTCATATGAGACATAGTTGGGACAAGTGGAGCTTTTCCCTCATTTTTACTAAAAGACAGCTCACCGTCACTTGTTTTGAATGAAAATTCTCTCAGACTTGACTCATCAAATTGAGTCATTAAATCCTTAATCTCTTGAATATCCAATTTAATCCTCCCAGCGTTTGAAGGCCAGAACTGCATTGTGTCCTCCAAAACCAAATGTATTTGAAATGGCATAACGAATATCAGCGTCTTGCCCTTGACCAAAAATAACATTCGCTGTAATATCTTCTGATAATTCTGTTGTTCCAGCAGTCATTGGAACATAACTATGACGTATCGCTTCAATAGTTGCAATTGCCTCAACAGCTCCTGCGGCACCCAAAAGATGACCAGTAAAAGATTTAGTCGAAGAAACTGGAACGTCTGTCCCAAGTGCAGCAACAACAGCTTGACTCTCTCCTTTTTCGTTAGCAGGTGTTGAAGTTCCATGAGCATTTACATAGTTAACTTCTTCAGGTTTAATATTAGCTTCAGCCAGTGCAAGTTGAATAGCTTTAGTGGCTCCTAAACCTTCTGGATGTGGTGAAGTCATATGATATGCGTCACAAGTGTTACCATAACCAACAACTTCTGCAAGAATAGTAGCTCCTCGTTTTTCAGCGTGTCCTAAACTTTCTAAGACCAACATTCCAGAACCTTCTCCCATGATAAATCCATTGCGATCTTTATCAAATGGAATAGATGCTCTTGATGGATCTTCAGTTGTTGATAATGCTGTAAGACTTTGGAATCCAGCAATGGCAAATTTTGTAATAGCAGCTTCTGCACCACCGACTACCATAATATCTTGAATACCAAATTTTATATTACGGAAAGCATCTCCAATAGCATCATTAGAAGAAGCACAAGCTGTATTAATTGATTTACATACACCATGAGCGCCTAACCTCATCGCAACATTTCCAGCTGCCATATTTGGTAGAGCTTTTGGAAGCGTCATTGGTTTTACGCGTTTTGGCCCTTTTTCATGAAGACGAATCACTTGTTCTTCAATCTCTTGAATCCCTCCAATACCTGATGCAACGATGACACCAAATCGATCTGCATCAATTTCATCTAAATTTAAATTAGCATGTTGAATAGCTTCACTTGAAGCATATAAGGCATAAAGGGAATACATATCAAATCTGTTCAGATCTTTTTTGACAAAATATTTATCAAATGGAAAATCATGAATTTCAGCAGCATTTTTGACCATGAAATCACTTGAATCAAATTTAGTGATAGGTCCAATACCAACATTTCCTTCTTTAAGGCTATTCCAAAATTCTTCTGGTGTGTTTCCAATAGGTGAGGTTACACCGTAACCTGTTACTACTACTCGCTGTAATGTCATATTATTTCCTCTTTATTATTGCATCGTCATACCGCCATCAATGGCAATAACTTGTCCTGTAAGGTATTCTTGTTCTGCTAAGAAAGACGCTACCTGCGCTACTTCTTTACCTTTTCCAATACGTTTCATTGGAATTTGAGCTAAAATAGCTTCTTGCATTTTTTCTGGGATAACATCTGTCATATCAGATTCGATAAAGCCTGGAGCAATGGCATTGACACGAATGCCTCGTGCTGCTACTTCTCTGGCAACTGATTTTGTAAAGCCAATTAAACCTGCTTTAGAGGCTGCGTAATTAGCTTGCCCTACATTTCCAGTTAATCCAACGACGCTAGAGATATTAATAATAGCACCTTGACGCGCTTTTGTCATCGGTTTCAAGACTGATTGTGTCATATTAAATGCACCTGTTAAATTAATTTTAAGAACGCTCTCAAAATCTTCAACAGTCATTTTAAGCATCAATTTATCATTAGTAATACCAGCGTTGTTAACGAGCACATCCACGCTACCTAGACTTGCAATAGCTTCTTTAATCATGCGATTAGCATCTTCAAAAGAAGAAACATCTCCTGAAATAGCAATAACTTTTACACCATAATCAGCAAATTCAGCTATTAAGTCTTCTGATATTTCAGAACGTCCATTTAAAACAATATTAGCACCTAATTGTGCAAATTGATGGGCAATTGCAAGGCCGATTCCTCTACTTGAACCCGTAATAAAAATGTTCTTATCTTTTAATTGCATATTTTCCCCTAGTTTAATTCCTTAAGATTATTAAATCCAATTTTATCTTCAACAGAATATACTGATAATGAGCTATCTATTTTTTTCAAGAAACCTGAGAGTACCTTCCCTGGACCAATTTCAACAACCTGTGTCATTCCCATTTTTTTCATGGTTTCAATAGACTCATCAAAGCGTACAGGTTCCATAACTTGGCGTGCCAATAAAGATTTGATATCGTCTTTTTTCATTATCTGCGCCTCTGTATTTCCAATTACAGGGATTTCAGAAACTGAAAAATGAACTTTATCTAAAACATCGCTCAATTTCTGACTTGCAGGTTTCAATAAAGCAGTGTGAAAAGGACCTGAAACATTCAGAGGAATTAAACGTTTTACTCCTTGTTGTTTTAGTTCTTCTACAGCTGCATTTACAGCGATTGACTCTCCCCCTATAACAATTTGCTTTGGAGTATTATAATTTGCAGGACTAACAATACCAAACTGAGAAGCCTTCTTACAAGCATCTTCAATTATTTGACGATCAGCATTTAAAACCGCTACCATTTTGCCACTACCAGCAGGTGCTGCTGCTTCCATTAGTTGACCTCGTCTAGCAACAAGTACTACAGCATCTTCAAATCTTATAGCACCTGAAGCAACTAAAGCACTGTATTCTCCCAAAGAAAGTCCTGCAACCATATCTGGTCTAAGTCCAATTTCTTTAAGAATTAAACGATAAATAGCAGTCGAAGTCGTTAAAATAGCTGGTTGAGTATATTTCGTCTGATTTAATTTGTCTAAGTCTTTATCAATCAATTCTCTCAAATCGTATCCTAAAACATGACTTGCCTTATCAAAAGTTTCTTTAACAATCGGGAAAGTTTCATATAAATCTCTAGCCATTCCCAACTTTTGAGCACCTTGACCAGCAAATAGAAATGCGACTTTATTCATAGTGTCTCCTTATTTGTATTTATAAATCTGACCAGCGGTTTGCCTCAGAAAGAATAACTTGACGCGCTCCTGAATAAATATCTTCAAGAATCTCTTGACAAGTCTCTTCTGATTTAATTAATCCGGCAATTTGTCCTGCCATAACTGAACCATTAATAACATCCCCATCAACAACTGCATTGCGAAGAGCTCCTGCTCCTAATTCTTCAATCTCATTGATTGAAATACGGCCAGCTAAATAATCTTTTTCTGCTTGGCTATAGGTTGTTACTAGTTTATTTTTTAAGGCACGAACTGGGTGACCTACTACCTGAGCAGAAACAGCAGTGTCGATATCTTTTGCTTTTAAGATTTTTGCTTTGTAATTAGGGTGAGCATTAGATTCTTTAGCAACAACAAAACGAGTTCCTATCTGAACAGCATCAGCTCCTAACATGAAACCCGCAGCAGCCCCACGTCCATCTGCTATACCACCTGCGGCAATGACTGGAATTGTAACAGCATCAACAACCTGCCGCACTAATGTCATCGTGGTCAGTTTCCCGATGTGACCTCCCGCTTCCATTCCTTCTGTAATGATAGCATCAGCCCCTAATTTCTCCATACGTTTTGCTAATGCAACACTAGGAACAACAGGGATTACTGTTATACCTGCTTCATGAAAGCGCTCCATGTACTTACCAGGATTACCTGCACCCGTCGTTACAACTTTTACACCTTCTTCAATAACCAAATCAACAATATCATCTACAAAAGGTGATAAAAGCATAATATTCACACCAAAGGGTTTATCAGTCATAGATTTTATTTTATCAATATTTGCTTTGACAACCTCTTTAGGGGCATTTCCTCCACCAATAATACCTAGACCACCTGCCTTAGAAACTGCTCCTGCAAGGTCTCCATCAGCGACCCACGCCATACCCCCTTGAAAAATTGGATATTTTATATTTAGTAATTCTGTTATACGTGTTTTCATTTTTCTTTCCTAAAATTAATAATTTGATAATCAAACTATATTGATAAGAAGAAGAGTGAGTACCGATCAACGATTGATTGAATACTCACTCTAATAAGTGATTTGGTAAGAATATCTTTTATTATCACTTGCTTCTTTTTTCTTACGACTTAATTATTTTACTTTTTCTTCAACATAAGCAACTAAATCACCAACAGTATTTAGTCCTTCTTCTGTCTCAATTTGGATATCAAATGCATCTTCAATTTCTGAAATCACTTGGAAAACATCAAGCGAATCAGCATCAAGATCGTCAAAAGTAGTGTTCAACGTTACTTCTTCTGCATCTTTACCAAGTTCTTCAACAATAATTTCTTGTACTTTTTCAAATACTGCCATTTTTAGCTCCTTAAATTTTAAATAATCTTTTATAAATGTGCTATGCACTATATATAACTAAATTTTAACAATTAGACTTCCCCATGTCAAACCTCCACCGAAACCCGATAAGAGGATTGTTTGGTTACCATCTAGTTTCAACAAACCGTTCTCATAAGATTCTGAAAGTAAAATAGGGATACTAGCTGCACTAGTATTACCATAATCCATCATATTCTCTGGAAATTTATCACGTGCTATATCAATTTTTCGAGACATCTTATCTAAAATCCTTCGATTCGCTTGGTGTAAGAAAAGATAATCAATATCTTCTTTTTCCAAATGGGATGTTTCTATAAGATGATTGATACTTTTTGAAACTTCTTTGATAGCAAAATCAAAGATTGCTCTACCATCCATTTTCAAAAATTTATCATCAAGTACTTCATCTGAGAAAGGTGAATTTAACCCGACTTGACTAGATTGAAGTCCCTGACGACTACCATCTGTATTGAGAGACTCTGCAAGAAAATGTTTTTCCTTAGAAGCTTCTAGCAAGACACCTCCAGCTCCATCTCCAAATAAAACTGCTGTCCCTCTATCAGTCCAGTCTAATACTTTAGAAACAGTTTCTGCTCCTATTACTAAACCTTTTTGATAGCTACCTGATGATATCAATTTTTCGGCGGTAGACAAGGCAAAAACAAAACCACTACATGCTGCACTCAAGTCAAAGGCAAAAGCATTACTCGCTCCAATATGAGCTTGCACTCTTGCGGCAGTAGAAGGCATCATAGAGTCTGGTGTCATCGTTGCAACAATAATAAAGTCAATTTGACTAGCGGAATAACCGGATTTTTCAATAAGTTGTTCTGCGACCTTATTTGCCAAATCAGCTGTTGTTTCATTTTTACTAATATGACGTTGTTTTATACCAGTACGTGACGAAATCCAGTCATCACTGGTATCCATGATTAATGATAAATCCTCATTTTTAATAATTTGAGAAGGTGCATAATGTGCAAGTTGACTAATTTTAGCAAAAACCACTAGACTAAGTCCTCCAAAAATTTATGAAGATTCCCTAAAGCGCTCGTCAACATTTTTATGTCTTCTTCACCTAGGTCTTCAATAATATGAGATACCATAGATTTATGAAATTTACTATGCAATCGATCTAATAACCTACCTCTCTTAGTAAGACTCAAGTGAACAACTCGACGATCAATACTTGACCGTTTACGCTCAATGTAGCCTTTTTTTTCTAACTTATTAAGGCTGGTTGTTACAGTTCCCAAAGTTAACATTAATTCTCGAGCGACATCGCTAGGAGTTACCTCAGAATGTTTCCCAATAATTTCAATAGTATGCATTTCTTTTAAAGATACATCGCTAAATTGGCTAGTCTTTAAACTCATTTCCTCAATAATCATGATTCTATTAAAAATGTCAACTAAATAACTATTAATCTGATCATATTCCAAGATATCACCACCTCACATTAAACTTTGATAATCAAATTATATCAAAGTTCAAACTTATTTGCAAGACTTTAATCTTAAATAATTTGATTTTCAAACTATTTACCTAAAAAATTAGGACGCCTTCTATCAGCGTGTGCCCGAACACCTTCTTTAAAATCTTGCTTAAAGGCTAATGATTCTTGTAACTGTAATTCAAGCTTTTTATATTGTTCCCAATCTTTAAAAGCAGCTTCCCAAGCTAATGATTTTATGGCTTGATATGAGTTTATAGAATGTCTACTTAAACGCTTTAATAGTTGATCCTTAATTTTACCTATTTTATCTGATTCACAAAGTTTATAAACAATTCCCAAAGCTTCAGCTTTTTCAGCAGATAAGCTTTCTCCAGTTAAAGCTAGTTGCACTGCACGAGTTATACCGATTGATTTACTAAGTAACAATAAACCTCCTGCATCTGGAGCTAAACCGACACCCACAAAAGCCTGGATAAATTTACTCTTCTTGCTTGCGATAACAAAATCAGCTGCTAATGCAATATTAGCTGCGGCACCAGCTACAGCCCCATCTACACACATAACAACAGGTTTCTCTAGCTGTAGTAAATCATACGATATCTGATTAACTAACTCAGCAATTTTAGTTAATGAGCTAATATCATCGCTCTCAACAGCAGCTTTCATCACTTTTAAATCTCCTCCGATTGAAAAGATTGGTCCTTGTGCTTCAATCACTAAAAACATGACATCTTTATTTTCAGACACAAGCCTTATTGCATCAATAATTTCTTGACACATTGGGATGTTAAAACCATTTGAAATATCTGGTCGATTAAGCATAATAGTGGCCACGTTGCCATCAATACCATATATTATATTTTCGAACTTCAAAATGTCTCCTCTCTTTAAGAGTGAAAGAAAAATAAAAAATAATTTGATTATCAAATTATCATGCTTTGTATTTTATCATAAACCTAGCTTTCATGGCAAGATAAAAAATAAAAAAACGGAATTAAACTTCCCGTTTTTAATAGTTATCTAATTTCACAAAAAATTGACTCAGATCGCTCACTAATACATTAGCCTGCGACTGATTCATTCCAAAGTATTTATCTTCAATAGCCCACACATCAATACCGGATGCAATACCAGCTGTAATACCCTTCTCACTGTCTTCTACAATAAGAATTTGCTGTTTAGGAATATCTAAAAGTTCTGCTGCTCTATTATAAATAGCTGGATTAGGTTTACTTTCTGAAAATTCCTCACCAGACAGAATTACCTTAAAATATGTATCCAGATTAAAACTTTCTAATGCTAACATGATATCATGTCTAGTAGAACTTGAAGCTAGACCCAAAAGATAGCCTTTGTGATGAAGCTTTTCAATGACTCTTTTACAATCCTGAAAAATTAAATCTTTGTATGGCAAGGGATTATCCTCTTTATAGCGACTATAATCTTGTTGGAGCTTATCAATATCCCAGGTATCATATTGATCACCTAAAACAGATTTCCAAACCTGCTTCATATTTCCTCCAATAAAAAAATTCATTGGTAAATGGTCAATTGTAATTCCATGTTGTTTTAAAAAACGCTCTCGCCTTTTATAATAAAATAATTCAGTGTCAAATAGAACACCATCCATATCAAATATTATTGCTTTATATTTACACATGTAACTATTATATCATTCTTTTAAATTTAGAGGTAATGACAAATTTTCTGACTTTTGTTATAATTTATCTAAAATTCATTCTTGAGGTAACCTATGAAAGTAGTCAAATTTGGAGGAAGTTCTTTAGCATCTTCCCAACAATTATACAAAGTACTAAATATTATCAAATCAGACTACACTAGACGGTTTGTTGTCGTTTCAGCTCCAGGGAAACGCTACGAAGAAGACTTAAAAATGACAGATGCTTTGATACAATATTATCAAAATTATATTAACGGTAAAGATATTGTTAAAGACCAAACTTGGATTATCAATCGTTATCAAGAAATTATTAGTGATTTGTCTTTAGGAAGCACTATTGCAGAAGAAATTACTCGCTCTATAGAGCAGCTAGCTTCACTTCCCATAGAAAATAATCAGTTTTTATATGATTGTTTTTTAGCAGCCGGTGAAGATAACAACGCAAAGTTAGTTGCAACGTTTTTTAATCAAAATGACATTCCTGCAAGATATGTTCATCCAAACGAAGCAGGAATTATTGTAACTAAAGAACCATGTAATGCACGAATTATTCCAGGAAGTTATGATAAGATTGAGAACTTATGTCTATACAATGAGGTTCTTGTTATCCCTGGATTTTTTGGAGTCACAGAAGATAACCAAATTTGTACCTTTTCAAGAGGGGGATCTGACATTACTGGATCCCTAATTGCAGCAGGCATAAAAGCAGACCTTTATGAGAACTTCACAGATGTTGATGGTATATTTGCAGCACATCCAGGTGTAGTTAAGAACCCTCACGCTATCCCTGAGCTTACTTATAAAGAAATGCGTGAATTAGCCTATGCGGGTTTTTCGGTTTTACATGATGAAGCTTTACTTCCTGCCTATCGTGGCAGAATCCCTCTTGTTATTAAAAATACAAATAATCCCCAACAGCCTGGTACAAAAATAGTTTTAAAGCATACTCGTAGTAACATAGCAGTAACTGGGATCGCTTCTGATAGCCGTTTTGCTAGCATAAACGTATCTAAATACTTAATGAATAGAGAAGTAGGTTTCGGCCGAAAAGTACTACAAATTTTAGAGGATTTAAATATTAGTTTTGAACATATGCCAACTGGCATAGATGATCTATCCATTGTCTTACGTGAAAAAGAATTGACACCAATCAAAGAACAAGAAATCTTAAATTACCTAACTCGTAAACTAGAAGTAGATTACGTTGACATCCAACACAATTTATCTACAATCGTAATTGTAGGTGAAAATATGAAAAGTCAGATTGGAGTCACTGCAACAGCGACACAAGCCTTATCAAGAGAAAAAATCAATATCACCATGATATCACAAGGTTCAAGCGAAGTCTCCATTATGTTCGTTATAGACAGTAAGGATGAAAAAAGAGCTATTAAAGCACTATATGAAACATTCTTCCAAAAATAGTACCTATTACACTACTTACACTATTAGATAGATAACAAATCGTCCTAAGTAAGTTTACTTAGGACGATTTTATTTAGAACATAGGATAGTTTTTTCAATTTTAATCGTAACTACTTGGTATCACTGACAAATTCGGACAATTAAGATGCTAGCCAACCTTAAGGAATAATAATTCCAATAAAAAAAGGCTAACCAAAGT
>NZ_KV806589.1:0-62668 GCF_001811765.1 Streptococcus sp. HMSC076H09
TAAATATTTCTACTTCCTGTCAATACTATTTTTGTATTTTATAAATTTAGTATAGACATAACTATTCCTCTATATTCAATTAAGAGAAATTATATAACCACTATTGAAAAATGTAGTCTAGCGATTAAACTCTTTGCTCATCGAAAATATCCAATAAATATAATACATAAAACGCCTGCTTACGAAATATAAACAAAATTGTTTGCATTTCGTAAACAAGCGTTACCTATTTAACAATATATGATGAGTGTTCCCGCTGAGAATAATTCTCAGCGGTAGACCAGAGCTAGACTAAGAATCGATTGATTCCATCATCATAACACTCAACAAAATTGATAAAAATTATACTAATTCAATAATTGCCATTGGGGCAGCATCGCCACGGCGTGGTTCTGTTTTAAGAATACGAGTGTATCCTCCGTTACGTTCAGCATAACGAGGTGCGATGTCGTCAAAAAGTTTTTGAAGAGCTGTTGTTGATGTATATTTATCAGAAGCTTCATCATAGTTTTCTGATGCAATTTCATTACGTACATAAGCAGCAGCTTGACGACGAGCATGTAAATCACCACGTTTACCTAGAGTAATCATTTTTTCAACTGTTTTACGGATTTCTTTAGCACGTGCTTCAGTAGTTACAATTGATTCGTTGATAAGAAGATCGGTTGTCAAATCACGAAGCATTGCCTTACGTTGTGAGCTAGTGCGTCCTAGTTTACGGTAAGCCATTATGTCCTCCTATTTTATTTATCGTTTTTTAATCCAAGACCTAGATCGGCAAGTTTAATTTTAACTTCTTCAAGACTCTTACGTCCTAAGTTTCGGACTTTCATCATTTCAGGCTCAGTTTTTTCTGTTAAATCAAATACTGTATTAATTCCAGCACGTTTTAAACAGTTATATGAGCGCACTGACAAATCAAGTTCCTCAATTGTGCGGTCAAGCACTTTCTCATCGTTCACTTTCTCTGTTTCCTTCATTACTTCAGTTGCTTTAGCAACCTCTGTTAAATCAGTAAACAAGTTTAAGTGTTCAATTAAGACGCGAGCTGAAAGACCAAGAGCATCCTCAGGAATGATTGTGCCATTTGTCATGATTTCAATAGTTAATTTATCAAAGCCATCGTTACTACCTACACGAGCAGGTTCAACTTGATAATTAACTTTTTTCACTGGTGTATAGATTGAATCTACAGCCAATGTTCCCACTGGTGCATCATCTTTTTTATTTCCTTCTGCTGGAACATAACCTCGGTTTTTAGCAACTGTCATTGTTGCTTTCAAACTGTGACCTTCAGCAATTGTGAAAAGATAATGGTCAGGGTTTACAATTTCGATATCACTATCTGTTAAAATATCTCCGGCAGTAATTTCTGCAGGACCTTCAACGTCTAGTTCGATAATCTTTTCGTCTTCGACGTAAGATTTCACAGCAAGTCCTTTTACATTAAGGATGATTTGCATCACATCTTCACGTACACCTGGGATAGTATCAAATTCGTGTAATACTCCATCAATTTTGATTGATGTGACTGCTGCACCTGGAAGTGAAGACAGAAGCACACGACGAAGAGAGTTTCCTAGAGTTGTACCGTAGCCACGTTCTAGTGGTTCGATGACAAATCTGCCGTAATCTTTATTTTCATCAATTTTTGTTATTATTGGTTTTTCAAACTCAATCATTTAGTTACTCCCTCTTAAACGAAAAGTTGTGTACTATAAAATGCTATGATTATACACGACGACGTTTTGGAGGACGAGCACCATTATGTGGTACAGGAGTCACATCACGAATT
This sequence comes from Streptococcus sp. HMSC076H09, assembly GCF_001811765.1. NCBI lineage: Bacteria > Bacillati > Bacillota > Bacilli > Lactobacillales > Streptococcaceae > Streptococcus > Streptococcus sp. HMSC076H09. The sequence goes on from NZ_KV806589.1 coordinate 1,796, forward strand.
GCAGTTACTTCAAGACCAGCTGCAGCAAGGGCACGGATAGCAGATTCACGACCTGAACCAGGACCTTTTACAGTAACTTCAACAGTTTTAAGACCGTGTTCTTGTGCAGATTTAGCAGCAGCTTCAGCAGCCATTTGAGCAGCAAATGGAGTAGATTTACGAGAACCTTTAAATCCAAGAGCACCAGCTGATGACCATGCAAGAGCGTTACCATGCACATCTGTAATCATAACAATAGTGTTATTGAATGTAGCGTGAATATGAGCAACACCAGATTCGATGTTCTTTTTCACACGACGTTTGCGTGTTGGTTTAGCCAATTGTTTTACCTCCTATTTTATTTTTTCTTACCTGCAATCGCAACAGCTTTACCTTTACGAGTGCGAGCGTTATTTTTAGTATTTTGTCCACGGACAGGAAGTCCACGACGGTGACGGATTCCACGGTATGAACCGATTTCCATCAAACGTTTAATATTCAAGTTTACCTCACGACGTAGGTCACCTTCAACTTTGATTGCATCAACTTCACGACGGATAGCGTCCTCTTGATCTGGTGTCAAATCTTTAACGCGGATATCTTCAGAAATACCTGCAGCTGCTAAGATTTTTTTAGATGTAGAAAGACCAATTCCGTATACATAAGTAAGTGAAATTACTACACGTTTGTCATTTGGAATATCAACTCCAGCAATACGAGCCATTTTATCTCCTTTCTATATTATCCTTGACGTTGTTTGTGTTTTGGATTTGTCGGACAAATTACCATAACACGACCGTTACGACGAATAACTTTACAGTATTCGCAAATTGGTTTAACCGATGGTCTTACCTTCATGTTTTAATCCCTCCAATTATTTCGACTATTTAAAGCGGTATGTGATGCGTCCACGTGTTAAATCGTATGGGCTCATTTCAACAGTAACACGATCACCTACCAAAATACGGATGTAGTTTTTACGGATTTTTCCTGATACAGTTGCCAAAATTTGGTGTCCATTTTCCAACTCAACAGTAAACATTGCGTTAGGCATAGTTTCAACAACTTTACCTTCAATTTCAATCACATCTTCTTTTGCCACGCAAAAGTACCCCCTAAATTTCGATTTGATGTCCTCTATAAAGAGGTAACAATTATAAGTCAGACTAACTTAGTATATCATTACTAATCTACTTATGCAAGTAGATTAGCATAATTTATTTGAGTTCTAGCAACGCTTTTTCAACATCTGCAAAAACTTCTGTTATTTCTTGATTACCTTCAATATCTGTAACAAGACCAAGCTTACGATAGTGTTCAAGAATAGGTTCTCCTTGAGCAATATTAACGTCCAAGCGACGTTTGACAGTTTCAGGCTTATCATCTTCACGTTGATAGTAATCTTCTTCTTTATAATCTACTGGTGGGTTGAACACTTTGTGGAAAGTTTCACCAGTTTTACGATTGATAATACGACCACTCAAACGCTCTATAAGACATGATGGATCCACTTTAATATTAATAACACCATCTAAGCGTAGTCCTAGTTCTTCAAGCGTAGCATCTAAGGCGTGTGCTTGTTCAATAGTACGTGGATATCCATCAAGTAAAAAACCTTTTTCTGCGATATCATCCTCAGCTAAGCGCTCTTTTACAATCCCGTTTGTTACTTCATCAGGAACCAATTCACCTTTATCAATATAACTTTTAGCTAAACGTCCCATTTCGGTTTGATTAGCCATTGCGGCGCGGAACATATCCCCTGTTGAGATGTGAGCAACACCAAATTCTTCAACGATCTTAGCTGCTTGAGTACCTTTACCAGCACCAGGCAAACCCATAATTAAAAGATTCATTATAGTCTCCTTATTTTGTTTTTAAATAAATCCAACACAGCATGTCGGACTTATTAAAAAACAAAATAGAAGGTTGACAGAGTCAACCTATATTCTATTCTGTTGTATTCATGAATCCAACATAGCGTCTCTTCAAAAGATAGCCCTCGAGTTGTTTCATACCTTCAATACCCGTTGCAATCAAAATGAGTAAGCTTGTCCCACCTAACGCAATACTTGATGACAAATGCAACGCTTGTTGAGCAATAATTGGTAACAAGGAAATAAATGCTAGAAATACTGAACCAATTGTTGCTAATTTTTTCAATAGCGATGACATATATTCTTCTGTTTCTCGTCCTGGTCGAATACTTGGAATGTAGGACGAATTTTTTTGAAGATTCTCTGCTGTCTTTTCAGGGTTTACTTGTACAAAAGTATAGAAGAAAGAGAACAGAATAATCAAGATAGCATAGATAATCATACCGACTGGGGTTTGATAATTAAGTAATTCTTGGAGTTTAGTAAGCCAAGGAATTTCTTTGCCATTTTGAAAGAAAGGAATAATCGTACTTGGAATTGTTGTAATCGAGCTAGCAAAGATAACGGGAATAACACCAGCTGGATTTACTTTTAGAGGAAGATATGAACTTGTAGGAGCTCCTTGAACAAGTTTTGTATATTGGATTGGAATTTTGTATTCAGCTTGTTGAATAAATGTTGTAAAAAATACAATTGCTAATACTGCTACAATAAGAATCCCGACAAAGATGTAAGAATTTGTAATTGCTGAAGAGCGTACATTTACAAAGAAATCTTCGTAGATAGTTGTAATTGCACTTGGAATGGAAGAAATGATACCCGCAAAGATAATCATAGACACTCCATTTCCGAATCCCTTATCAGTAATTTGTTCACCTAGCCAAGTAACCACCATACTACCTGTTGTAAGGATTGCACCAATAAGCAAATATGTTTGTACATTCGGAGTTTTAACTAAAGCAACACTTGATAGAGTGTTAAAACCAGCAGTAATACCAATTGATTGTACGAATGCAAGGAACAAAGAAATATAACGTGTAGCTTGGTTAAGCTTACGACGACCTACCTCTCCTTGTTTTCCCCATTCAACAAACTTCGGAAGAATATCCATTTGAAGTAGCTGAACAACAATAGACGCAGTAATGTATGGGCTAACTCCCATAGAGAATACCGAAAAGTTTCTCATTGCATTACCACTAACTAAGTTAAGCATATTTAGAAATGGAAGTTCACCCATTTGTTCTAAACTCTTAACATTGATGCCCGGTACTGTGATATGCGTTCCGATACGAAATACAAGAAGGATAAAGATAGTAAATAAAATTTTATTTCTTACCATCTTTACTTTGAGTGCATCTCTAAGTAATTTTAAAAACATAATGAGTTACCTCTCATTAATTAGATGACTTCGATTGAACCACCTTTAGCAGTGATAGCTGCTTCAGCAGATTTAGAAAACTTAGCTGCTTTAACAGACAATTTCTTAGTTAATTCACCATTACCAAGAATTTTAACGCCTGATTTTTCAGCACGCACGATTCCAGCTTCTTTAAGAACAACTGGAGTTACTTCAGTACCATCTTCAAAGACATTTAATTGGTCAAGGTTCACAAGAGCATATTCTTTTGCATTGATGTTTGAGAACCCACGTTTTGGCATACGGCGGAACAATGGAGTTTGTCCACCTTCAAAACCAAGGCGTACTCCACCACCACTACGCGCTTTTTGTCCTTTTTGACCACGTCCAGAAGTTTTACCATTACCTGAAGATGTACCGCGACCCACACGATTGCGGACTTTACGTGATCCTTCTGCAGGTTTTAATTCATGAAGTTTCATTATTTTTTCTCCTTATTTGTAAAATGCTAACGCCTTTACGAGGGGAAAGGTACTCCCCGCAAAGACTCGCCTATACGATTTGTTTAAATCGCACCAATAACAATCAGTGCGATTTAGCATTTAATTAAGCTTCTTCAACAGTTACTAAGTGAGAGATAGCGTTAACCATACCACGGATGGCAGCATTATCTTCCTTAACAACTGAAGAATTTAATTTACCAAGTCCAAGGGCAACAACTGTTTTACGTTGTTCTGGTTTGCGACCGATTGGAGACTTAGTCAAAGTAATTTTAATTTGAGCCATTATAATCCCCTTTCTTATGCTAAGTCAGAAACAGAAATGCCACGTAAAGCAGCAACTTCTTCTGCACGTTTTAATTGTTTCAAGCCCTCAACAGTTGCGCGAACAATGTTGATTGGAGTGTTTGAACCAAGTGATTTAGATGTAATATCTGCAACACCTGCTAATTCGATGACGGCACGAACAGCACCACCAGCGGCAACTCCAGCACCCTCAACAGCTGGTTTCAACAATACTTTCGCTCCACCAAATTCTGAACGAACTTCGTGAGGAATTGTTGTACCGACCATAGGAACTTCAACCATGTTTTTCTTAGCAGCTTCAACAGCTTTGCGAATAGCTTCTGGTACTTCTTGAGCTTTACCTGTACCGAAACCAACACGACCATTACGGTCACCAACAACTACAAGAGCTGCAAAACGTAGACGACGTCCACCTTTAACAACTTTTGTAACGCGGTTAATCGCAACAACGCGCTCTTCAAGTTCTACTGCATTATCTTTAAATGCCATTATTAAGTGTCCTCCCTATTAGAATTTCAATCCGTTTTCACGAGCTGAGTCAGCCAAAGCTTTTACACGTCCGTGATAGAGATATCCACCGCGGTCAAACACCACTTCAGAAATACCTTTAGCTACTGCGCGTTCAGCAACAAGTTTACCGACAACAACGGCTTGTTCTGTTTTTGTTCCGTTAGAAACTTCTTTATCAAGAGTTGATGCACTTGCGAGCGTTACACCCGCTACGTCATCAATTACTTGAGCGTAGATGCCTGTATTAGAACGGAAAATGTTCAAACGTGGGCGATCAGCAGTTCCAGAGAGTTTACCGCGAACGCGACGGTGGCGTTTTTGGCGGATTTTATTTTTATCTGGTTTCGAAATCACAATTTTCACCTCTTAAATATATTGTTATGTCAAAATGACAATATTAAAATGAAAGGATAGAGAATTTGCAGAAAAGATTCTACAAAAACTATCAATCCTATTATTTACCTGTTTTACCTTCTTTACGGCGTACGAATTCACCAACGTAACGAATACCTTTACCTTTATATGGTTCTGGTGAACGTAAGCTACGAACGTAAGCAGCAGTTTGTCCAACGCTTTCTTTGTTGATACCGATTACGTTGATTGTTGTTGGAGTTGGCACTTCAAAAGTAACGCCTTCTGGAGCTTCAACTTCGTCTTGGTGAGACTTACCAACAGAAAGAACAAGTTTTGATCCTTGAAGTTGTGCACGGTAACCAACACCGCGCATTTCAAGAGCTTTTTTGAAACCTTCAGAAACACCAACAACCATGTTGTTCAAGTTCGCACGAGTTGTACCATGAATTGTTTTCATTTCTTTTGAGTCGTTAGGACGAGTAACTGTTACTTCAGTCCCTTCAACAGTGATTCCAATATTTTTATTAAACTCACGAGTGAGTTCGCCTTTAGGTCCTTTTACAGTAACAACATTATCCTTGTTAATGATTTCAACACCTGCAGGCAATGTAATTACTTTATTACCAATACGTGACATGTTTATTTTCTCCTGTTAAATTGTCAAGCTGCTTGAGCAACTAGTTTTCACGGGGACTCATGAGACCACAGGATTATACTGTGACTCAATGAGCATTTTAGGTAAAATTTTACCAAATATATGCAAGTACTTCTCCACCAACATTTTTTTGGCGAGCTTCTTTGTCAGTCAAAAGACCTTCAGAAGTTGATACAATTGCAATACCAAGTCCGTTAAGAACTTTAGGCATATCTTCATGTTTAGTATAAACACGAAGACCTGGTTTTGAAATACGTTTCAAGTTAGTGATAACACGTTCACCATTTTGTCCATATTTAAGGAACACACGGATGATGCCTTGTTTGTCATCTTCAATAACTTCAACGTTTTTTACAAAACCTTCACGTTTAAGGATATCAGCAATCCCTTTTTTAATGTTTGATGCAGGTACTTCTAACACTTCATGTTTTGCTTGGTTAGCATTACGAATACGAGTTAAAAAGTCTGCAATTGGGTCAGTCATAACCATTTTTTAATTCTCCTCTTATTAGCAGTTTGAATTTAATCACTTGCTAATTAATGAGTCCTTACGGACGTTATAAGACTAGGTCTTAGTATATTTGCGTTTAAAAATCAGTGCCATTATCAATGACACCTTTTAAACACAAAGCATCATTAATTTATTACCAAGATGCTTTAGTTACGCCTGGTACTTGACCTTTATAAGCCAAGTCACGGAAGCAAACACGGCAAAGTTGGAATTTGCGGTAAACTGAGTGTGGACGTCCGCATTTTTCACAACGAGTGTAAGCTTGCGTAGAGAACTTCGCTGGGCGTTTGTTCTTAGCAATCATAGATTTTTTAGCCAATTTATTTACCTCCTAGATTACTTTGCAAAAGGCATTCCAAGGCCTTTTAGCAATTCACGTGACTCTTCATCAGTGTTAGCAGTAGTAACGATAACGATATCAAGACCACGTACTTTATCAACGTCATCAAAGTTGATTTCTGGGAAGATCAATTGTTCTTTAACTCCAAGAGTGTAGTTTCCACGTCCATCAAATGATTTCGTTGGAACACCATGGAAGTCACGTACACGTGGAAGTGAAACAGAAACTAATTTATCCAAGAATTCGTACATACGTTCACCACGGAGGGTAACTTTTGCACCGATCGCTACACCTTCACGAAGACGGAAGCCAGCGATTGATTTCTTAGCTTTAGTAATAAGTGGTTTTTGACCTGAAATAAGTGCTAACTCAGCAGCAGCTTTCTCAAGATTTTTAGCGTTTGATACAGCATCACCAACACCCATGTTAAGAACGATTTTCTCAACTTTTGGCACAGCCATAACAGATGAATAGTTAAATTTTTCTGTCAACGCAGGAACAACTTCATTAGTATATTTTTCTTTTAAGCGATTTGCCATTATGCTTCTCCTTTCCTTCGTGATTAATCAAGCACTTCGCCTGATTTTTTGTTGTAACGAACTTTTTTGCCGTCAACAACTTTGTAACCAACACGTCCTGCTACACCATTTTTATCAAGAACTTGAACGTTTGACACATGGATTGGAGCTTCTTTTTCAACGATAGCGCCTTGAGGGTTTTCGTTATTTGGTTTTTGATGTTTCTTGATGAGGGCTACGCCTTCAACAACAACTTTGTTTACTTTTGGAAGAGCTTTAAGAACTACAGCTTCAGTGCCTTTGTCCTTACCAGCAATAACGCGAACTTTGTCGCCTTTTTTTACAAACATTTGAGTTTTTCTCCTATTTTTCTTACGCCTCGAAAGGCACCCTAGGAAATCCTAGGGGACTACGTTTGTTAATCTGAGATTAAAGTACTTCTGGTGCCAATGAAACGATCTTCATGTAGCCACCTTCACGCAATTCACGTGCAACTGGGCCAAAGATACGAGTTCCGCGAGGAGTTTTATCGTCACGGATGATTACAGCAGCATTGTCGTCAAATTTGATGTATGAACCGTCTGGGCGGCGTGCACCAGTTTTTGTACGAACGATAACAGCTTTAACCACATCACCTTTTTTAACTGCTCCACCAGGAGTAGCTTGTTTTACAGAAGCAACGATTACGTCACCGATGTTAGCGAATTTACGTCCTGAACCACCAAGTACTTTGATAGTCAAGATCTCACGAGCACCGCTATTATCAGCAACTTTCAAGCGAGTTTCTTGTTGAATCATTTCAATTTTCTCCTTTTAGTTTGATTAGATAATAACAGCTTTTTCCACTACTTCCACAAGACGGAAACGTTTTGTAGCTGAAAGTGGGCGAGTTTCCATGATACGAACGATATCGCCTTCTTTAGCAACGTTGTTTTCATCATGTGCTTTATATTTTTTAGAATAGTTGATACGTTTACCATAGACTGGGTGGTTACGTTTAGTTTCAACTACAACTGTGATTGTTTTGTCCATCTTGTCAGACACTACGCGTCCGTAAAGAGTTTTACGTTGATTACGTTCCATTTAGAATTTCTCCTTTCCCAATCTATTATTTCATTTCTGATTGCACAGTTTTAACACGTGCAATTTGTTTCTTAACTTCGTCAAGGCGAGCAGTCTTTTCAAGTTGACCTGCTGCAGCTTGGAAACGAAGATCAAACAATTCTTTTTTGAGTTCGTTTTCTTTCTTAGCAAGTTCTTCTTGAGACAATCCACGAAGCTCTTTAACAAAATCTTTAATTTCTTGAAGTTTCATGTCTTCTCCTTATTCTGCTTCACGTTTTACGAATTTGCATTTAACTGGTAATTTGTGGCTAGCAAGACGTAATGCTTCACGTGCAACTTCTTCAGAAACACCAGCAATTTCAAACATCACTTTACCACGTTTAACTGGTGCTACCCAACCTTCAGGTGCCCCTTTACCAGAACCCATACGTACACCGATAGCTTTTGCAGTGTATGATTTGTGTGGGAAGATTTTAATCCAAACTTTACCACCACGTTTCATGTAACGAGTCATCGCAATACGGGCAGCTTCGATTTGACGGTTTGTAATCCAGTGGCTAGTTGTAGCTTGAAGTCCGTATTCACCGAATGAAACTTCTTTACCACCTTTAGCCTCACCGCGCATTTTTCCACGGAATTCGCGACGGTGTTTAACACGTTTAGGTACTAACATTTGTTATTTGCCTCCTTTAGTGTTTTTACGAGCTGGAAGAACTTCTCCACGGTAAATCCAAACTTTAACGCCAAGTTTACCATAAGTTGTGTCAGCTTCTTCCCAAGCATAGTCGATATCAGCACGAAGCGTGTGAAGTGGAACAGTTCCTTCTGAATAACCTTCAGCACGAGCGATATCAGCACCGTTCAAACGACCAGAAACTTGAGTTTTAATACCTTTAGCTCCTGCACGCATTGTACGTTGGATTGCTTGTTTTTGAGCACGACGGAAAGCAACACGTTGCTCTAATTGACGAGCAATATTTTCACCAACAAGGTGAGCATCTAAATCAGGTTGTTTGATTTCAATGATGTTGATGTGTACTTGTTTTCCAGTTAATTTGTTAAGTTGACCACGAAGAGCGTCAACATTTGCTCCACCTTTACCGATAACCATACCTGGTTTAGCAGTGTGAAGTGAAACAATAACTTTGTTTACTGCACGTTCAATTTCAATAGTTGAAACTGATGCGTCAGCTAATTCTTTATTAATGAATTTACGGATTGCAAGATCTTCATGAAGGTAATCCGCGTATTCTTTTTCAGCATACCATTTCGCATCCCAGTCACGGATGATTCCGACACGCATACCAATTGGATGTACTTTTTGACCCACGATTTTACCTCCTTATTTTTCTGATACAACTACAGTTACGTGAGTTGTACGTTTGTTGATTGGTGAAGCTGAACCTTTCGCACGTGGACGGAAACGTTTCATTGTTGGTCCTTCGTTAGCGAATGTTTCAGATACTACCAAGTTTGCTTTTTCCAAACCAAAGTTGTTCTCTGCATTTGCAATTGCTGAGTTAAGAGTTTTCTCAATAACACGAGCTGCTTTGTTTGGAGTGAATTTTAAGATTGCGATTGCGTCAGCAACATTCTTACCACGGATAAGATCAAGTACTAAACGTGTTTTACGAGGTGAAACACGCACTGTACGAGCCATTGCTTTAGCTGAAGTAATTTCTGCCATTGTGTCCTCCTCCTATTAACGACGTGTTTTCTTGTCGTCAGCTGCGTGACCTTTGTAAGTACGTGTTGGTGCAAATTCACCAAGTTTGTGACCTACCATGTCCTCTTGGATATAAACAGGAACATGTTTACGTCCATCATAAACTGCGATTGTGTATCCGATGAAACTTGGGAAAATCGTTGAACGACGTGACCAAGTTTTGATTACTTTTTTCTTTTCGTCATTTGCTTGAGCTTCAACTTTTTTCATTAAATGCTCGTCGACGAAAGGTCCTTTTTTAAGACTACGTCCCATTTTGTAGTTTTCTCCTTTAAATAATGTACCACAACGGCCTGTACACTATAGTGTACTACCGAGCTGGCGGATTTGTATAAGATTATGCTATTAACCTATTATTTTTGGTTACGACGACGAACAATAAGTTTGTCTGATTTAGCTTTCTTATTACGAGTTTTAAGTCCAAGTGCAGGTTTACCCCATGGAGTAGATGGTGCTTTACGACCAACTGGTGCTTTACCTTCACCACCACCGTGTGGGTGATCATTAGGGTTCATTACAGAACCACGAACTGTAGGGCGAACACCTTTCCAACGATTACGTCCTGCTTTACCAATGTTAACAAGTGATTGTTGTTCATTACCAACAGTACCAATTGTTGCACGGCAAGTACCAAGGATCATACGTACTTCACCTGATTGAAGGCGAACAAGAACATATTTACCTTCTTGACCAAGTACTTGAGCAGAAGCACCCGCGGCACGAATCAATTCAGCACCTTTACCTGGTTGCAATTCAATATTATGGATAACTGTACCGACTGGAATGTTAGCAAGTGGAAGTGCGTTACCAACTTTGATATCTGCTTCTGGACCAGAAATAATGCGTTGACCTACTTCAAGGCCTTTAGGCGCAAGAATGTAAGCTTTAACACCATCAGTATAGTGTACAAGAGCAATATTTGCAGTACGATTTGGATCGTATTCAATTGTTTTAACAACTGCTTCAACACCATCTTTATTACGTTTGAAGTCAATCAAACGGTAATGACGTTTGTGTCCACCACCTTGGTGACGAACAGTAATACGTCCGTTGTTGTTACGTCCTGCTTTATTCTTTAGTGAAACAAGCAATGATTTCTCAGGAGTGTTTGTAGTGATTTCTGCAAAATCCAAAGAAGTCATATTACGACGGCCATTTGTCGTTGGTTTATAAACTTTAATACCCACGTTATTTCCTCCTTAGATTATTCAGCTTCAGCAGCAAACAACTCGATTGCTTTTGAATCAGCTGTAAGAGTGATGATAGCTTTTTTAGTTTTTGAAGTGAAACCTGTGTAACGACCAACACGTTTTGCTTTTGGTTTAACTGTCACAGTGTTTACACTTGCAACTTTTACTCCGTCAAATGCAGCTTCAACAGCTTGTTTGATCAAAAGTTTGTGTGCACGTGTGTCAACTTCAAATGTATATTTCCCTGCTTCAAGAGCAACCATTGATTTCTCAGTGATAACAGGTTTTTTGATTACGTCATACAAATTCATTATGCAAGAACCCCCTCGATTGTAGAGATTGCTTCTTTAGTAACAAGAAGTTTGTCTGCGTTAACGATATCAAGAACACTTGCAGTAGTTGCAGTAGCAACTGTAACGTTTGGAAGGTTACGCGCTGAAAGTGCAGCAAATTCGTTACCTTCTTCAAGGATTACAAGTACTTTTGAATCAATGCTAAGTGCTGAAAGAACTGACGCAAATTCAGCAGTTTTTGGAGCTGCAAATGAAAGGTTTTCTACAGCTACAAATTTATCTTCAGCAACTTTTGCTGAATAAACTGATTTCAACGCAAGGCGACGAACTTTTTGTGGAAGTTTGTAGCCGTATGAACGTGGAGTTGGTCCAAAGACAACACCACCACCACGCCATTGTGGTGAGCGGATAGAACCTTGACGAGCGCGTCCAGTTCCTTTTTGACGCCATGGTTTACGTCCACCACCAGATACTGCTGAACGGTTTTTAACCGCGTGAGTTCCTTGGCGAAGGCTAGCGCGTTGGCTGATTACAACATCAAAAACAACTGATTCGTTTGGTTCAATACCGAAGATAGCTTCGTTAAGCTCAACTGAGCTAACTTCTTTACCAGTTTGGTCAAATAGTTTAACGTTTGCCATTTTAACTGTTTTCTCCTTTCTTATTATTTAGCAGCTTTAACTGCTGATTTGATAGTGATAAGAGATTTCTTAGCACCTGGTACGTTACCTTTGATGAGGACAACGTTTTTCTCTGGGATAACTTGTACAATTTCAAGGTTTTGAACTGTTACACGGTTACCACCCATACGTCCTGCCAAGCGTTTGTTTTTGAAAACGCGGTTAGGCGCAACAGGTCCCATAGAACCTGGACGGCGATGGTAACGAGAACCGTGAGCCATAGGACCACGTGATTGACCATGGCGTTTGATAACACCTTGGAAACCTTTACCTTTTGATGTCCCTGTGACGTCAACAACATCACCAGCTTCAAATTGTTCTACAGATAATTCTGCACCAACTTCTAAGCCTTCAATGTTTTTGAATTCACGAATGAAGCGCTTAGGAGCTGTGTTTGCTTTTGCAACATGGCCTTTGGCAGGTTTGTTACTCAATACTTCACGTTTGTCATCAAAACCAACCTGAACTGCTTCGTAACCGTTTGTTTCAACAGTTTTAACTTGAAGCACAACGTTTGGAGTTGCTTCAATGACAGTAACAGGGATGAATTCGCCTGATTCAGTGAAGATTTGAGTCATTCCCACTTTTTTCCCTAAGATTCCTTTTGTCATGAGAAAATATTTCCTTTTCTTATTTTATTTCAAAAAGTTTTTTATGAGCGTTTTTTGTGCTCAAAAAAGTTTTTTACGAGCGTTTTTTGTGCTCAAAAAAGTTTTTTACGAGCGTTTTTTGTGCTCAGAAATCAAATTAAAGTTTGATTTCTACGTTGACACCACTTGGAAGATCAAGTTTCATCAAAGCATCAACAGTTTTTTGTGTTGGGTTGATGATGTCTACCAAACGTTTGTGTGTACGCATTTCAAACTGTTCGCGAGAATCTTTATATTTGTGAGTCGCACGAATAATTGTGTAAAGACTGCGTTCAGTTGGAAGCGGAACTGGTCCAGCAACTGTAGCACCTGTACGTGTTGCAGTTTCAACGATTTTTTCTGCCGCTGTATCAAGTGTACGGTGTTCGTACGCCTTCAAACGGATACGGATTTTTTTGTTTGCCATCTTTTCTCCTCTCGTCTATTTACGATAATAGGCTAGCTCCTCAAGAAAACCAACACGAGTTGCGTAGCAATGCAACCTAGCGTGTCGCAACCTCTTGCATCATAGCTAAAGCTGTTCATACACAGCACCAGTATATGATATCAAAAAAAAACAGCACACGCAAGCATTATTTTTTTATTTTCGAAAAAAATGCAACCATTTCTGGTTACATTTTTTGAATATATCGATGATAGTGAACTTTCAAAAACAGCCACCTAAAGATATTATCTGCTATCGTAGCCATCCAAACCCCAAGCAAACCTAATTCAAAAACTATTCCTAATAAATAACCAAGAACTACTCTGATTAACCACATGCCTATAGTCGTTGTGTAAAATGGGAGTTTAGCATTTCCTAATCCTTGCCAAGCTGCTGTATAAACCAAGGTCCCAATAGTAGCAGGTACTCCTACGAAAGATAGCAAAATAACAATCAAACTTCCTTTAATGGCAGAAGGATTATTTGTAAATAACTGTGTCAATGGTTTGCCTGCAAGAAGCATAAAACTTGATATAAGGATCATTAGAACTAAGCCAATATAATACGAACTTTGAATAGTTTCTTCTATAGATTCTCTATTTTTTTGTCCTACATATTTTGCAGTTAGGATAATTGTAGCAGTTGCGATGCCAAGCCCTGGCATATAATTAAATTGTGTCAAGGTTTCTCCAATAGCATTTCCCGCTACAACATTTGTACCTAACTGAACAACAATAGCAACTATAACAACATCTCCAGCTCGCATCATCAGACGTTCTCCTGCTGATGGTAAGGCAAGATTCCAAATTTGTGCACTGATTTTCCAAGTCATTCTTTTTATTATCTTTTTAATAGGAAGATACTTCGCAAGGATACAAATACCAATTAATCTTGCGATAAGAGTTGATACTGCCACTCCGACCAAACCATAGCGCCACTCAAAAATAGCAAAACCTGATAAGACTGCATTGAGGAAATTGACAAAAATACTGACATACATTGGTAAACGAGGTTGCCCTTGCACACGTAAAAATGAGCCTAGGGTGGTTAACATTCCTAAAGTAACAACACCTCCACCCACAATTGCTAAATATAAACCACCAACTTGTGCGACACTTTTTGTTGTCCCTAAAAGTTTAAAGAAAGTTTGTCCAAAAACAATCGAGATAATTCCTAATACTGCCCCTATCAGTAATGTTAGAAAAATGGCTTGAGAACATACTGAAATTGCATCATCCTTCTCACTACCTGCTAACGACTTGGCCAATAGACTTGCTATACTCGCCCCTAAAGCTATAAAAATAGCTTGATAAACAGTAATTATATTATTAGCAACTGAAACACCTGATACTGCTACAACACCTAACTGAGCCACTAGATAATTATCAACTACTCCCATGAGCATTTGTAAGATATTTTCAATCATAGCTGGTATAGCTAACTGAATAATCTCTTTACTATAACGCACAGTATCTCCTTTCTATTACCCAGGATCATTAAAAAGAGAGTGATGGGAAAATTTCTAAAATGTTTCTTTCTCGCTCTAAATATTTTAAAACAATCGTATTTTTATTATTGTTTCAAACCTAGACACTCTTCAACCGTTTCTCGCATATTTGAGGTAGGTACTACCGTTCTATGGATTACTTCGGCCTTTTGTAAATCTGTAACCGCCTTAGGTAAAGAAACACCTGACAAATCGTTTAAGATTGAAATAGCAGCGAAATCCTGTATCTCTTCTTTATTTGTAATAGCCTTTGTAACAACACTCGGGAACTTATAAGGACTTGCTGTTGACACAATTACTGTTGGAGTTTGATCTTTAGTTTCTGTCTGATAAGCTTGATAAACAGCTGATGCTACAGCTGTATGCGGATCCTCTATATACTGATACTGGTCAAATAAACGTTTGATGTCTAATTCAACAAATTGTTCTGTCGCAAATCCCGCTACAAAGCTCTCTAAAATATTTGCTTGCCTAGCCTCTAAGGCATACTCCCCAGTAGTCACTAAATCTTCCATTAATTTTTTAGTCGTTTCTGCATCATCGCCTAAAAGGTGAAAGATTAATCGTTCTAGATTAGAGGAGACCAAAATATCCATAGAGGGACTTGATGTCACTTTAAATTCTCGATTTTTATCGTAGGTTTGTGTCTTAAAAAAATCTGTTAGAACGTTATTATCATTTGAGGCACAAATGAGTTTGGTAACAGGTAATCCAATTTGACTAGCATAATATGCTGCTAAAATATTACCAAAATTTCCTGTAGGTACACTAAAATTAATTGGTTGACCAATTGAGATTTCCTTTGACTTAACTAATTGAGCATATGCATATATATAGTAAACAATTTGAGGAACAAGGCGACCCATGTTCATTGAATTGGCTGATGATAACTGCATATGCTGCTGTGATAATTTTGATCGAAGAAGGGAATTATTGAACATTTCTTTAACTGAAGTCTGTGCATCATCAAAATTTCCTTCAATCGCAACAACATGGGTATTTTGTCCGGCTTGTGTTATCATCTGCAATTCTTGGATATAACTAACACCATTTTTAGGATAAAAGACAATAATCTCAGTTCCTGGAACATCTGCAAAACCTGCCATCGCTGCCTTACCAGTGTCACCTGATGTTGCTGTTAAAATAACGATTTTATCATCAACCCCTTGTTTTTTGGCTGCTGTTGTTAGCAAATAAGGAAGAATGGATAAAGCCATATCTTTAAATGCAATTGTAGGACCGTGAAATAATTCAAGGTGATACCGGTCTCCAATCTTTACTATTGGGGCTATTTCAGTTGTATCAAATTTAGTATCATAAGCTTGACTAATACAGTAATCCAATTCTTGTTCAGTAAAATCATCAAAAAAAGCTGACAAAACGAGTTTAGCCACTTCTTGGTAGGAAGCATCCTTAAGTTTAGTGAAATCTAAATCAACTTTTGGAAAAGTGATGGGGGTAAAGAGTCCTCCATCGTCAGCTAATCCCTTTAGAATCGCTTGACTAGCTGTCACTTTATTACTAGCATCACGTGTTGATTGATATACTATTGCCATAAGAATCCCTCTTTATATAAATATCTTTTAGTTATTGTAACACAATTTAATAACATGTCCATTGTTCGTTATATAATTAACCCCCCTTTATTAAAATAAAGGGGGGGCGTAATATCATTATCACTTTGTAAAGTCGAGAACTTTACGTCCTTGAATCAATCCTCTTTCCATTTCATCGAATACTTGAGGAGCTGTATCCACAGGCACTTTTTCAACCACTGGTACTACCAAACCTTCTGCTCCAAATGCGAAGGCTTCTTCTAAATCTTTACGAGTTCCAACTAAGGAACCAACCACACGAATCCCATCAAGTACTGTTTTTACAATACTCAATTCCATATATTCTGATGGAAGACCAACAGCTACCACTGTACCTCCAGCACGAACGCTGTCAATCGCCTGATTAAACGCAACTTTAGAAACAGCAGTCACAACCACTCCATGACAACCGCCTGTCTTTTCTTGAATATAGGCCGCAACATCTTTTATTTCTTTGCCATTAACTGTCAAATCTGCTCCAACCTCTTTAGCTAATTGAAGTTTATCTGCGTTAATATCAACAGCTACAACATGAGCATTGAATACCTTTTTTGCATATTGGACTGCTAAGTTTCCAAGACCACCTGCACCATACACTGCAATCCACTGACCAGGAGCAGCTCCAGCTTCTTTGATAGCCTTGTATGTTGTTACTCCAGCACAAGTGATTGATGATGCTTGAGCTGGATCTAATCCCTCAGGAACCTTAACCGCATAGTCCGCGGTAACGACAGCGTATTCACTCATACCACCATCAACACTGTATCCAGCATTTTTAACACTACGACAAAGCGTCTCACGTCCTGTAGTACAGTATTCGCAATGACCGCACCCTTCAAAGAACCATGCAATAGAGACACGATCACCAACCCTCAAAGACGTTACGCCTTCTCCAATTTCTTCTACTATACCAATGCCTTCGTGACCCAAAATGCGTCCTGGTACCTGGCCGAAATCTCCATGTGCAACGTGTAAATCAGTATGGCACACACCACAGTATTCTACTTTTACAAGTGCTTCACCATGACCAACTTTTGGAAGATCATGCTCAACAACTTCAACACCTGTACTAGCTTGATTAACAACAACCGCTTTCATGATAAAACCTCCTAGAAATAAATATATCTTATTTTGTAATCGTTTACATTTTATATTGTATTATTCTTCACAAACTATGTCAAGTGATTTTCAGAAAATTTTTTGAAAAATATTCTTAACTGGTTAATCTTTTTGAAACTAAAAATCCCACTCAATAGAGTGAGATTCTTAGACTGCTGTTACTTACGACGTCCTGGACGTTCCTCATAACCATAATAAGCATCTTCGATGATTTCTTGCATGTGATCTACCATCGGAAGGCGTGGATTTGCTGGTGAACATTGATCTTCATATGCTAAGAAAGCTAGTTCACGAGATTTTTCTTTCCATTCTTTTTCATCAATGCCTTGGTCGCGGAAATTCATCTTAATACCTAAACGTGTTCCAAGGTCATACACAGCTTTTGCATATGATTCGACAGCTTCTTCTGGTGTTGCTGCTGGTAAGCCGAGTAATTTAGCGATATCTTGATATTTTTCATCAGCACGATAGTAATTGTACTTAGGCCATGTTGCTGTTTTAGCTGGACGAGTTCCATTATAGCGGATAACATACGGCAAAAGAATTGCATTTGTACGTCCGTGTACGGTATGGAATTGTGCGCCAATTTTATGCGCCATTGAGTGAGAAATACCTAAGAATGCATTGGCGAAAGCCATACCTGCCATAGTTGACGCATTGTGCATCTTTTCACGTGCTTCAAAATCAGCATCTTTTACTGAGCGTTCTAAGTAGTCAAACACAATTTTAATTGCTTGAAGGGCAAGTCCGTCTGTATAATCATTTGCCATCTGTGAAACATAAGCCTCTGTTGCATGTGTCAATACATCCATACCCGTATCAGCCGCAATAAAACCAGGAACAGTCATAACAAGGGCCGGATCAACGATAGCTACAGTTGGTGTTAATGAATAATCAGCGATTGGATATTTACGATTATTTGCTTTGTCAGAGATAACGGCAAATGGTGTCACTTCAGAACCTGTTCCAGAAGTTGTTGGAATAGCAACAAATTTTGTTTTCTTACCAAGTTCTGGGAATTTGAACGCACGTTTACGGATATCCATGAATTTTTGAACGAGGTCATGGAAATCAACTTCTGGTTGTTCATAGAAGAGCCACATAACTTTCGCAGCATCCATAGGAGAACCACCACCTAATGCAATAATAGTGTCTGGTTTGAAGGTACGCATCAAATCTGTTCCTTTCATTACTGTTGTAATGTCTGGATCTGGTTCTACTTCAGCAAAAATCTGATAAACAACTTTATTGCGACGAAGATCAAGTTGTTCAATGATACGATCCAAGAAACCAAGCTCAACCATGGCGTGATCTGTAACAATCATGACACGTTCAACATCGCGACATTTTTGCAAATATTGAATAGAATCACGTTCGAAGTATGTTTTTGAAGGGACTTTAAACCATTGCATATTATTTCTACGTCTTCCTACTTTTTTGATATTCAAGAGATTTATAGCACTAACGTTATCACCAACTGAGTTACGTCCATACGAACCACAACCAAGAGTCAATGATGGCAAGAAAGCATTGTAAACATCCCCAATACCACCAAAAGTAGAAGGAGAATTCCAAATAACACGGATAGCACGAATTCTAGTTCCAAATTCACGAGCTAAGTCTGCATCTTTTGTATGAATAGCAGCTGAGTGTCCTAGACCATTAAACTCAACCATTTGACGAGCTTTTTCAACACCATCTTCTGTAGATTCAGCTTTCAATACGGCAATAACAGGTGATAGTTTTTCACGTGTCAAAGGTTCTTTTTCACTAACTTCAGTACATTCTGCGGCAAGAATATTTGTTCCTTCTGGAACAGTAAATCCAGCTTGTTCAGCAATCCAAACTGCTGATTTTCCAACAATATTTGGATTTAATTTTGCACCAGCACAGTTTTTGCTATTTGCTTTTGCACCAAAACAGAATTCTTCAAGAAGAGCTTTTTCTTTCTTATTAACGAAATAAGTATGATAAGATTTAAATTCTTCAACAAATTCTTTATAAATTTCTTTATCAATAATAACAGCCTGTTCTGATGCACATACCATACCGTTATCAAATGATTTAGACATAACAATATCGTGAGCGGCTTGTCGGATATTAGCTGATTTTTCAACATAAGCTGGAACATTCCCAGCACCTACACCAAGGGCAGGTTTCCCACATGAGTAGGCAGCTTTAACCATCGCATTACCACCTGTCGCAAGGATAGTGGCAATACCATCATGGTTCATCAAAGCATTAGTTGCATCAATCGATGGTTGTTCAATCCATTGGACACAATTTTCAGGAGCTCCAGCAGCAATAGCAGCATCACGAACAATACGTGCTGCATGTGCTGATGATTCTTGTGCTGATGGGTGGAAGGCAAAAATAATTGGATTACGTGTTTTAAGAGAGATTAATGACTTGAAAATAGCAGTTGAAGTCGGGTTGGTTGTTGGCGTAATACCACAGACAACTCCCACTGGTTCAGCAATTAATGTCAAGCCTGTGACATCGTCTTCTTCAATAACTCCCACTGTCTTTGTATGACGCATGTTGTTAACGACGTGTTCACATGCAAATAAATTTTTTGTCGCTTTATCTTCAAAGACACCACGACCAGTTTCTTCTACTGCATGAAGAGCAAGTTCTCCATGGGCATCCAAGGCTGCAACAGAAGCTTTAGCTACAATATAATCAACTTGTTCTTGATTAAGTTGACGCATCTCATCAAGTGCTTTTAAACCGTTTTGAACCAATGTATCAATTGCAAGAGCAACATCTGTAGTTTCTACCGCTTTAGTTTTTTCAGTCATTTGAGACTCCTTTTGATTTGTTAAATGTTTCACAAATTTGTTTACGAGATTATTATAGCATATTTAAAAACTTTGTAAATAGTTTCACAACTTTTTTGTGAACTTTTTTCCAATCTTTCGGAAACATTTCTTGAAAGCGCTTTAATTGAACTTGTTTTTTCATTACTAATTTTCAGATTAAAGCCAATCGATTTCATTTGTATCACCATAAACGGAGGTATCTATTATTCGTTTTCACAAAAAAGCCGAGTACATGACTCGGACTTGTTTATTTTGCAGCTCGTTGAGCTGATTTTTGAATAGCTTTTTTGACGTTACTAACATATAAATCAGCCCCTGTAGTATCGCTATCACTATAATGCACACCATCTGTATTTCCCCAGATTTCTGGATGTTCTGTCGCAACCTTATACCAGTCAGCAACCGTTATGTAATTATATTTTTTCATTAGCGAGAGTTCATAATCACGCACTGTCGTAACTTGACTCATATTTTTAGCATTATAAGGCGTTACTATAATCAAACGGTGTCCCTTAGGCAAAGATTTAATAAATTGGCTCAAGTCTGTCTTGTAGTTATCTAATGAATTCACACCAACTGCCAAAACAACAATTTTGGACAAGGCTTTATTTTGAATACGGTTTTCAAAAATATCAAATGATTTACTAAAATTACGACTCACCGCAGCATCTAATTGTACTTCTGGTAACAATTTATTAAAAGCAGCACTTGACCTTAAGGCAACTGAATCTCCGATTACCGTCACATCACTAAGAGCACCTGCATCCCCTGCGGCTAGTGTATGTGTTCGGTTAGTATTTGTTCTAGCTTGTTGTAACGAATTCTGCAATAATTCTGTCTCAAAACTTCCTATACTTGGAGCTGTCAACATTGTCACTACAGTAATAAGAGTTAGTACCCCTCCGATACTAAATAACCACTTTTTGTAAGGCAACAAGTCAAATTCATAATCAAGGAATTTAGGTTTTCTACCTAAAATAAAAGGTTCAATGATATAAAACGATAATGTTGAGAAGACTGCTGATAATACTACTGTCAAAATAACAGCTATCCAGTTTGGGGATAAACGACTAAAAATAATATAAAATGGCCAATGAAAAAGGTACATACCGTAACTGATATCAGCAAGATAAGTAATCACGAAAGGTTCTGAAATATCTGGTGTATGCTCGTGTAAAATACGTGCATTGTAAATCATTACACTAGCAAAAATGCTAGACAAAACAAAACCAAAAAGATATGTTAGCCGATTATCAAAATCAAGTGCAAAAGTTAAAATCATTAGACCAGCAAAAGCACTACCCATCATGATTAAATTATGCTTCAAAGTCAGATTTTTGATATTTTTCTTGAATCGTCCGGTAATCTCTCGAATACCAGATATTGTAGCCACCATCGCTCCTAAAAAGAACGGAAATATATGTGATAATGTAGAGAAATATATCGTTGAAAAATTATCAACGAAAAAGGCTCTAACAAACATGGTAAGGAAGCTGACTCCAAAAACTCCCATGGAAATAAGGAACAAAGTCCCCCTCAATTGCTTTTGATCTTTTGATCTTTTCGATAAGAGCCATACCGTTAAGCCCCATAAAACATAAAAATGGACTTCAATAGAAAGACTCCAGGTATGCACAAATAAGTGAGGGATAAATTGACTTTCGTAGTTACCACCAGTCAAGATTTCGTAAAAGTTGCTGGTAAAACCTAAAGCAGTCATAATTTGAGAGCCAATACTTGCTCTAAAATCACTTTTAACCAGAAATACAAAAGGTATTGTCACCAAAACCATCAATACTAATGGTGGGAAAATACGGTAAAAACGTCTACGACAAAAACTAACAAAATCAATTTTTTTCGTTTTAGAAAATTCATCAATCAATAAGGCCGTAATCAGAAAACCAGAAAATGTAAAGAAGATGTCAACGCCAACAAATCCTCCTGGAAAACTATTCTTAAAGAAATGGTAAAGTAAAACAAGTAGTAGTCCTGTTATACGTACCAAAGAAAACCATTTTATTCTCATTTTTGATAAATCCCCTGTTTAAATGTCCCCTTATAGACTTTCTTATTTTTAGCATTGAGGCGACCTTGTCCATCAGGTTGACCTTTTTTAAAGTCACCTGTATAGGACCAGCCATGAACTGAAACAAATGTTCCTTTCCCTTCAAAGACCCCATTTACAAAATCGCCCTTATAGTAATCCCCATTCTCATAGGTTAATTTACCTTTACCAGTCATATGGTGATTAACAATAGAGCCCACATATTTTATCTTGCCGCCATCATAGCTAAGGACTCCTTGACTAGAAGTCGTTAAGGTAAATACTGATAAACCAAAAACAACAATAATTATCAAAGATAATATTTCTAGATGAGTTCGTGTTATTTTAAAATTCTTCATTTCTACTTAATCTCTACTATTATTTATTAGCGTTAACCACTGTTTACAGCCATCATTGACTAGACGATAGGTTTCCTCAAAATCACCAGTATACCATGGATCAGGAACACCACCATCACAAAAAAGGCTAATCTTATCATCGTAGGTTCCTTGTGATAGAGCTTTTAAATCCTTGACATTTTGCTCATCCATACCGATGATATAATCAAAATATGCTAAATCGTCTTTAGAAATAGGTTGTGACCCTTTATCGTTAATGTAAGGAATTTGATAACGCTGCAAAATCGCTTGCGTTCCCCTATGTATAGGATTTCCATGCTCCCATGTTGAAGTCGCACGACTCTCAACCGAGAGGCTATCCTCCTTATCTAAATTCGCCATAACAAACTCAGCCATCGGGCTACGGCAGATATTTCCAAGACAAACAAAACAGACTTTCTTCATAGCAAACTCCTTTTGGTCTATTATAACAGAAAAAAGGTACTTATAATACGTTTAACTGCTCAAAGAATAACTACAACATATCTAATACTTAACATTGCATGAAAATTAAAAAATTAAGACTAGATACCCTAGCCTTAAAATGACTTATGTTTTATTTATCAAATCGCTGATAACCTAAATGTTCATATGCCTTATCCGTAGCTACACGACCGGTACGGGTACGCATAATAAAACCTTTTTGAATTAAATAAGGTTCGTACATGTCTTCAACAGTATCTCGTTCTTCAGCAATATTAACGGATAGAGTTCCTAAACCAACAGGACCTCCATTATACATTTCAATCATGGTTCTTAAGATTTTTTGATCGACGTAATCAAGCCCCTCGTGATCAACATCTAACATCGTTAATGCTTTATCTGTAATATTGTCATCTATCAAACCATCTCCCATGATTTGAGCATAATCTCGAACACGTTTCAATAAACGGTTAGCGATACGTGGCGTTCCACGACTGCGACGCGCTAATTCAGAAGCAGCTTCATAAGTAATTTTCATTTCAAAAATGTCTGCTGTACGCTCAATAATTTCTGTCAGATCATTTTCTTCATAATACTCCATATGCCCTGTAATACCAAAGCGAGCACGTAAGGGATTAGATAACATACCTGCACGTGTCGTTGCACCAATTAAGGTAAAGGGCGGCAAATCTAGATGAACACTTCTACTAGTTTCTCCTGCACCAATCATAATGTCAATATAAAAGTCTTCCATTGCACTATAGAGCACCTCTTCAACCGCCATCGGCATACGATGAATTTCATCAATAAAAAGAACATCACCTGGTTCTAAATCATTTAAAATGGCTACTAAATCCCCTGATTTTTCAATTGCGGGACCTGATGTTTGTTTGAGATTGACACCCAACTCATTAGCAATTACAAATGCCATGGTTGTTTTCCCTAAACCAGGAGGGCCAAATAATAACACATGATCCAATGACTCATCACGCAATTTAGCAGCTTCAATAAATATTTTTAGCTGATCTTTAACCTTATCTTGTCCAATATACTCTCTTAAATACTGCGGACGAAGTGTACGTTCTACCAATTCTTCGTCACCCATTGCATCACTATCTAAAAATCTTGTCATGATATTATTATAACATTTGTATAGGAAAAGTTAAGAACTAAGTTGGTGTATTAGTATCTCCCTTATTTAAAGAAGGTAAGTGATACATATAATTTATCTACACTAACAAACGATAGATAGGGTGGACTATGCTAAACTACTTTAAAATATTTAGAAGTCATAGACCCCACCACCCCATTGTTAACAAAGTTCCAACAAGTTTAATAACTAAAGTCATCTGATTTACTCCTTACTTAATTTGTAAACACAGTATATCAATGACTGACATTTATCTACATGACATCCTTGTCATGTTAAATCTTTATTCCACTCCTCTATTAATTTTCCTTTTAAATATAGATCACCTATTAACTCTGCAAATAGAATTGATTGTTTAAAACATGTTTCTGCTTTTGTTCTATCTTTTTCAATAATTAATAAATATTTCCACTCTATTAAGCTTAGTATTGGTCTTTTTTGAAAATCATGGATTTCTGTCATAATAGCATTACTTCTATGAATAATTTGCTGTACATATTTTTTCTGCTTAAATTGAAAAGCTAATTCGACATGATTTAATAAAACGTTGTTCAATTGAAAATTATCCTCAGGAAGTAAATTATCTTGCTCTAACAATTTTGACATAATAAAATGATAGTTCTCTAAAGAATACAAGCTCTTCATTCCATAGTTAATAGAAAAGCAAAGTAAATATAAATCTATCATAACAAAATCATTTGTGGTATATTCCTTTTTTTTCTTAATTTGATCAAAGTAGTCATGTAAAATAGTGATTCCAAAATTATCATTAACAGAAAAATGAACATCTAATTTTGATTGCATACAATCAATAATTAGTCTTTCATCTTCTGGGAGCTCCTCATAAAATACTTCATAGATTTCATCAAAATATGCTTCTCTAACTGCAAGTCTATTAGCATCTCCGTAAGTCGGGGTACGCAACAATTTGTACTTCAACTCTTTATACCGTTTAGGTAATTCTAAGCTCTCTCCTCCTGTTAAAATATCCAATTTTACATTCAATTGTTTAGCTATGTAGTGAGCTTTAGTCAAGTTTGGAATTGACTGTCCACTTTCAATCCTAGCTAATTGTCTTACAGATAACTCAGTTTCATCACCACAAAAATCTTCGCGAGTAATATTTCTAGTTACTCTCAAATTTCTTACTTTACTACCAAAATGTTTTAACATTTTCCTTTAAAAACTAACTCCTAAATTTTTCTTCTTATTATATATTATCATAATAAACTCATTTTAAGTATGTTTTTTTAATATTAATTCCTTTTAAATCAATAAAAATTCCATTACTGGTTAAAAAAACGTTAACCAGTAATGGAATTTTCTTATTTTTCTAATCCTAACCTTTCAAAAATATCATCAACACGTTTTGTGTAATAAATCGGATTAAATAGTTCATCAAGTTCTTCCTGTGTAAGACAAGAGGTAACTTTGGTGTCTTCTTCTAAAAGTGGTTTGAAATCCACTTGATTGTCCCAGGAATAAGCTGTCTTAGGTTGAACTAAGTCATAAGCTTCTTCTCGTGTCATTCCTTTTTCAATCAATTTGAGCATAACACGTTGACTATAAATCAAACCAAAAGTTGATTCCATATTGCGCATCATATTTTCTGGGAAGACAGTCAAGTTCTTAACGATATTGCCAAAACGGTTGAGCATGTAGTCAATCAAGATAGTTGTGTCTGGTGTGATGATACGCTCAGCTGATGAGTGCGAAATATCACGCTCGTGCCAAAGTGCCACGTTCTCATAAGCCGTCACCATGTGACCACGAATTACGCGCGCTAGCCCTGTCATGTTCTCTGAACCGATTGGGTTGCGTTTGTGAGGCATAGCAGAGCTACCTTTCTGACCTTTGGCAAAGAACTCTTCAACTTCACGTTGTTCTGATTTTTGCAGACCACGAATCTCTGTCGCCATACGTTCGATAGATGTTGCAATACTTGCAAGCACTGCAAAATATTCTGCGTGGAGATCACGTGGAAGAACCTGTGTTGAAATTTCTTGCGGATGGATGCCTAATTTGTCACAGACATATTCTTCCACAAAAGGTGGGATGTTGGCAAAGTTACCAACAGCACCTGAAATCTTACCAGCTTCCACTCCTGCGGCAGCATGTTCAAAACGCTCAATATTACGTTTCATCTCACTGTACCAAGTTGCCAACTTAAGACCGAAAGTCGTTGGCTCAGCGTGAACACCGTGGGTACGACCCATCATGATGGTGAACTTGTGCTCCTTAGCTTTCTCAGCCACGATATTTGTGAAATTCTCAAGGTCACGACGGATAATGTCGTTAGCCTGCTTGTAGAGGTAACCGTAGGCAGTGTCCACCACGTCAGTCGACGTCAAACCGTAGTGCACCCACTTGCGCTCCTCACCAAGCGTCTCAGAAACCGCACGAGTGAAAGCCACCACATCGTGACGCGTGTCCTGCTCAATCTCAAGAATGCGGTCAATGTCAAAATCCGCCTTCTCACGAATCTTAGTCACATCCTCCTTAGGAATTTCACCCAACTCAGCCCATGCCTCGTCAGCCAAAATCTCAACCTCCAACCAAGCACGATATTTATTTTCTTCTGTCCAAATTGCCGCCATCTCAGGGCGTGAATAACGTTCTAACATTTTTTCTCTATCCTCTTATTCTTTAAAAATTAATAGTCACAGTGGTAAAAGAGCTTATTGTTACATCAAGGTCATAGAATGATATTTAGTAACGATAGTAATAGGCATCTGTAGGAAAATCTCCAGGGTTAAGCCCAATAGCTAAGCGCGGTCGTGTCGTGTCCGATGTATGCCCGTTCTCTATATAAGGATTCGATACACCAATTTGGAAGAGATAAACAGATACCCCAAAATTACCACTACTCATCCCTACAGAGGGGAGTCTACTTTTTTCTGTACTCCCGATACTAATTCTTTCACCATCATCTGTACTGCCATCATCATTAATAGTTAAAACTTCCCCTTTACCATTTCTCCAAGTTCCTTTCAACGAGGAAAAGTCACCTCTATAAATAGCGTCAACATCTAAATCTTTTTCTAATCCAGATTTTTTATATCTTTTCCACCAATCCGGAGATTGATAGGAAAGAGAAATTAATTGATTATTAGCTCCTACTTCAAAAACTTGTCTTTTTGATAATACTTTTCCATCTGGCCCCTCCACTTTTGGGGGAACTAAATAGAATATACGTTTCAAACTACCTGTACTATTTATCGCTCCAGAATTAGCGCCATACACATGTATTTCATAATAATTTTTAATTTTCTTGGGTAAATCATCGTTTTTTATAACATAACTACCATGAGACGTTATGCCATTCCAATAGCCTGTCTTCGTTATTGCAGGAAAAACTGTTGTTCGCCCCTCATAGTAGTCTTTCGGTTCATATCCCCCATAAGTCATACCCGAATCTACAATAGTTTGGTTAAAACTATCACTTGAAAATTGACCCATAAATGGGGTTAAATCTCCTTCCAAAACCTTATCATAAGAATGGTTGGTAGTAGATTCATCTCTATTTAACATATTATTAGCAAATTTCTTCTTCGAAAACTGCATAGTATGCTCTGGGTTATCATCAAACATTTTGATTTTCACATTTGAAGTACCTTTATAATAAATTTGGATAGAAAAATTGTTATTACCATCTGATTTTGTCATTTTTGAAGTTGAGATATAGCAATGGGAACCTGTTTTTTTAAACATTGGACGAAAAGTCGCAACAACATTCCCGTCTAGTGTTTTGTAAGTCATGGACCATGCGCCGCTTTTTTTCCTCTGAATTTTAGCCTTTTCACCAGAAGCCAAATCGTAATAAATACCTCCTAAATAAAAATGTTTTTTTGAGAAGAAGATTTATATTCTTGACTTCTAGTACTACTAATTTTACAGGAATATAATGGAAAAACACAAGTAACAAGCAAACCTAAAATAACTAATCTATTTTTTAACAACCTTATCACCTAACTTATTCTATATAAAAAATCAAAAGCCCTTTCGCTCCAAAGAAGATAAATTCGTACTTTTAATAAAATTGAAATATTGAACTTGATTATTATCTATTTTCATTCACTCTTATTTAGGAATAAAAAGCATCTGTCTATCTATTTTTAACTTCCTAGGAATATCTCCTTAATTACATTCTCCAACGAGCAGTGAATTTTAATTTAAGACTAGCTATTCTCATTAGTTTCATTAGCCTTTTCTTCATGAAAGTCCTCTTTACTAATTGCTACTGATGGGTAGTGGGACAGTTTATTTAAATCTGTATCTAATGGTAAATCATAAATAGCTAAATAATCACCTGGGTAGTGGCGCTGAAATTCTGACATTTTAGTCATCAAGAGTTTATCATCTGATGTCGCAAATAATACTTCAACAACACCTATTTTACCACTATTAATAAAAGCATGAACAATGATTTTAATCATACAAACCTCCTAAAACTCCTCCACCTCATCCGCATCTTCCGTAAACACCGTCACATGTCCCATCTTGCGGTTATGTTTCGCTTCTAGTTTACCATATATGTGGAGGTGAGCGCTAGGGTTTTCGGCAACATAGTCAATCGCCTGCTGGACATGTTGTCCAAGGACATTAAGCATGACGGCTGGGGCATGGAGCTTGATTGGTGGGAGAGGTTGCCCCAGCACACCCAAGATATGAGTGTCAAACTGTGAAAAGTCACAGGCTTCGATAGAATAGTGCCCTGAGTTGTGGGGGCGTGGGGCGATTTCATTGACGATGATATCATCTGCGGTCACAAACATTTCCACACAGAGGGTTCCTGATAGCTGGAGTTCCTTGGCAATCTGTACCGCCATTTTCTTAGCCTTGTCAGCTAGTTGGTCTGAGATGCGAGCTGGTACGATAGTTTTTGATAGGATATTGTTGCGGTGGATATTTTCCTGAACGGGAAAGACCGTCACATCCTGACCATTTCCAGACACGATGACTGAGATTTCAAGATCAAAGTCGACAAACTCTTCCAAGACACACTCGGCTGAGTTGGCTAATTGCTGCGCCTCTGGCAGGTCTTCTGCTGAGCGGATAACCTTTTGCCCATGACCATCATAACCACCTGTCGCTGTCTTGAGGACATAGGTCTTGGTCAAGTCAAACCCCTCTAGGTCAAGGCTAGACGTCACCACCTTGTAAGGAGCGACAGTCACACCAGCCTTATTTGCCAGAAAGTCTTTTTCAAAGATACGGTTTTGAGAAATGCGGAGCAAATCAGTCCCCTGCGGTAGCTGACCAGCCGATACAACGGCATCCAGACCGTCGGCATCAACATTCTCAAACTCATAGGTCAAAACATCGCAACGCGCAGCTAATTGTCCCAAAGCCTCAACATCATCATAAGGCGCTACAATCACTTCGCTAACGCGGGAGGCAGAGCAGTCACTAGCAGGATCCAGCGTGATGACCTTGTGGCCCATGTAGATAGCCGCAATTGCCATCATCTGCCCCAGCTGACCACCACCGATAATCCCAATGGTCTTAAATAAGTTCATTGCTTGACTCCTCCGCGATTTTTCCTTGTTCCTCATGGAAATGAGCTAGCGCATCAGCCAGATTTTGGTCCTCAATAGAGAGGATACGGAGGGCTGTCAAGGCAGCGTTAGTCGCTCCCGCTTCTCCGATAGCCATGGTCGCCACAGGCACACCACCAGGCATCTGCACAATAGAGTAGAGCGAATCCAAACCTGAAAGGGCACGTGTTTTGACCGGCACACCAATAACAGGTAGTGTTGTCTTAGCTGCCACCATACCAGGCAAGTGAGCTGCCCCACCTGCTCCAGCGATGATGATTTTGATACCACGGCCACGTGCTTCCTCAGCATGCTTGAACATGAGGTCTGGCGCACGGTGGGCAGAGACGACTTTCTTCTCGTAAGCAATGCCAAAGTTATCTAGAACTTCAGCCGTTTTTTGCATGGTTCCCCAGTCGGATTTGGAGCCCATGATAATAGAAATAATTGGAGTTTTCATAAATAAGATACAAAGGGACGTTTCGACTTGTCGAAAATTTCCGTAGAAAAATATGCGGTAAGTCCGAAATCTTTGATTTCGAAGATGCACCCACGTCAGGGCGACTAGGTGCTTTAGCACCAGACGCCTACGACGCAGAAATCTAACGATGACGCTTGCGTTCAGGTAGTTTTATTTTTTTCCTAGGAAATTAGTCCCGTGTTCAGTTCCTTTCTTCTTTCTTTTTGGAGCGACCTTCGGTCGCTGATTGCCGACGCTAATATTTGAATGAGTAGTCTTATTACTTAATAGCTTTGCTTCCGATATCATTTCGGTAGAAGAGGCCTGTTGTGTCTTGTTGGGCTAGTTGGGTATAGATTTTGTCCTGCCCTGCTTTGACGCTACCTTCTGTGGTGACGAGCATATAGACACGTCCACCGTTTGAGAGCAGTGCTTTGCTATTTTCCGCAAACTTAGCTCCTGCATAGTAGGTGATGATGTCGCCGTCGGTCTTTTCAGGCAGTGGCACACCTTTCTCGTAATCGAGCGGATAGCCTTCTGAGGCAACGACAACGCCCAAAGTCACGCCGTCCTTCTGCCAAGTGATGTAAGGCTCAATGCCCATCATGATGTCGTCGATGTTCTGAGCAAAATCGGAAGTTAGGCGAGGGAGGATAATCTGAGTTTCAGGGTCACCGAAACGTGAGTTGAACTCGATAACCTTAGGGCCATCAGCTGTCAGGATAAGCCCCGCATAGAGGACACCTAGATAAGGACGCCCTTCAGCAATCATGCCCTCAAGGACAGGCTTAATGATGGTCTCAACCGCTGTATCCACCACGCTCTGAGGCAGATGAGGAACAGGCGCATAGGCACCCATACCGCCAGTGTTTGGTCCCTTGTCTCCGTCAAAAGCACGCTTGTGATCCTGAGCTGTCGGCATGATGTAGAACTTATCGCCATTAGCGAAGGCAAAGAGGGAGAACTCTTCACCATCCAAGAACTCCTCGATAACCACGCGCGCTCCTGAGTCGCCAAACTTGTTGTCTAAAAGCATCTCTTGCGCCGCCTCTACCGCCTGTTCAACGGTTTCAGCCACGACCACGCCCTTACCTAACGCCAAGCCGTCAGCCTTGACCACGATTGGTGCGCCCTGCTCTTCGATGTAGGCTTTAGCTTTTTCAAAATCTGAAAATGTGCCATAGGCTGCTGTTGGAACATTGTATTTGACCATGATTTCCTTGGCAAAGTCTTTTGACCACTCTAGCTCCGCTGCTGCCTTGGTTGGACCAAAAGCTCTGAGTCCAGCACTGTTGAAATCATCAACGATACCAGCCGCTAGCGCATCATCAGGACCAATAAAGGTCCAAGCGATCTCATTCTCCTTAGCAAAGTCAATTAGCCTAGAATGTTCGGAAATTCCGATATTTACCAAGTCTAGACCATCCAAGGTCATACCATCATTACCAGGTGCCACAAAAACCTGATCCACATCCTTAGACGCTAACAACTTCTTAGCAATCGCATGCTCACGACCACCAGAACCAACAACAAGCAATTTCATATCAGAATAACTCCTATTAAATAATATAAAAAGAAATTTGCAACAAAAACGTATTACTTATAAAATTATAACACATTTGTTCGCTTTTAAGTTTTTTTATTACATCTTTTTTGAAAAATTAATAACATAATATATACTTCACATATATTATGTTATTAATCCTTCATATTGCTATTTAAAACTTATCATTGCTGTTTCTTAGAACTTAGTTTGGTCCCTCGCTAACTTTATGTTATACTGAATATATTAAGCGCTTTCTTAAAGAGGAGAGGACCGTGTATTATGACTATTTATGACCAAATTGAGTCTGCTCTTGATTTAATGACTGATTTAGAACGTGAAATTGCTTGTTATTTTATGGGGCAACCCATTTCAAAAGACGCTCTTGCTTCTACCATTGTCACTAAGCAACTACACATTTCACAAGCAGCATTAACGCGTTTTGCTAAAAAATGTGGGTTTAAAGGCTATCGTGAATTTGTTTTTGAATATTTAAAAAGCCATGAGACCATCAGTCAACAATTATACGGTCTTCAAAATGACAACACTAAGAAAGTATTTATGAATTATCAAGAGATGGTTTCTAAATCCGCTGATATTATTGATGAAGAACAGCTTCTAGAAGTATCACATATGATTGAGCAAGCTGATCGTGTTTATTTTTATGGCAAAGGGAGCTCATCGCTAGTAGCTAAAGAATTTAAAATACGCCTTATGAGGCTAGGAGTGATTTGTGAGGCTCTGGATGATACAGATAGTTTCTCATGGACTAATAGTATTGTTAATGATAGATGCCTCGTCATTGCCTTCTCACTTTCTGGGAATACCAACTCTGTTATCGGTGCCTTAAAAATCGCAAGTAGTCACGGAGCTAAAACCGTTCTATTTACAAAACAACCTCACACAATTGACTATGCTTTTGACAAGATTATTCAGGTGGCTTCTGCTAGGCATTTAGACTACGGCAATAGAATTTCGCCTCAGATCCCAATGTTAATCATGGTAGATATTATCTATGCACAATTTTTAGATATTAATAAAATAGAAAAAGAGCGAATTTTTAGAGAAACCATTATTCAACGCTAAATGAAAATCGAGTAGAAATAATCTACTCGATTTTTTGCTTTGTAAATTGACTTCCTGTCAGTTGATCAAAAATATAGTCTTTTACTTGCACTGTCATTGGATCATGTCCATAATCTGGTAATAAAAGATGCTTTTTAGTTGATGTCAGACGATTAAAAATGGCAAATTGAGTTGATGGAGGACAAATATCATCTTTCAAGGCTGTTAGTAAAACAACGGGGCAAGAAATCCTATGTGCAAAATTTTTAACATCAATATAAGCCAAAGTTTTTAACACACTATTCTCTGTTTTATGAAAAGGATCACTATATTTAAAATAGCGGAAGAGTTCATCATAGGGCTCACTGACACCCCCTAAATCTAATACTCGTCTAAAGTCTGACAAAAATGGGTAAACAGCAACGGTCTTGACGATTTTGGGATTAAGAGCTGCAGCTATCAAAGCAAGTGCTCCACCTTGAGACCAGCCATAACTATAAAGTTGATTACTATCAACACTCTCTAATGTAGCAATGATATCAATCAATTGGAAAACATCAAGATAAATGTCTTTATAAAAAAGATGATTTGGTCCTGAGATCATTCCTCGCACAATTTGGCCCTTAACTGTAATGCCATCAAAATGCCCCTTGTCTTGAGACTGTCCAGCTTGACCTCGAACATCCATTGAAACAACGCCGTAACCTGCTGCTACATAATTAAGTTGGTCACTCCAGTCAGGACTTTGGTTTTGGTAGCCATGAAAATAAAAAACTACAGGATAGGGTTTATTTGTTTTAGGGAATAAACATTTGGCATAGACAATAGAGTCATTGCTACCTTTAAAATGAAGATCATAAGCTTGTGCAAAAGTAATATTGAAATCTTTTTTGTCTAGACGATACTCAATATTCCCTTGATATTTCATTGTTTGTTTTTTCCAGAAGTCATCAAAATCCTCGGGAATTTGGTCTTGACCTAGGTATTCTCTCATGTCATCTAGCGACATTGTTTCAATCATATACCCGTCACCCCCTGTTTTTAAAATGGTAGTAAGCTCCTAGCATACCAGCTTGGTTTTCGTGTTGTGCAAAAACTATTGCTGTTTTTTCAGCAAGACTTGTCACAAGATTTCGTTTCAAAGATTCACTAAGTTTATCTTGTAAATAATCTTTTTGAGCCATGATTCCACCACCTAAAACAACTTTTTCAGGATTTACCACATAAACCATATTAGCGATTCCTTGACCAAGGTAGTTTATCATACGGTCTATACTTGCAATACATTTCTCATTACCTTCTTTAGCCTCCTGAAAAATACGACGTCCATCCCATCGGCTAATTTCATCTCCATGCGCTTTGGCAACATCAGCAATCAGTGCAGTTGTAGAGGCTAAATCTTGAAAATCACCATCTGAAAGGTGCATATATCCAACTTCACAAGCAGAATTACTAAAGCCATGAAAAACTGTTTTATCAATAATCAGACAACCACCAATACCTGTTCCAATAGTAAGACAAAGCGCTATTGAACTATCTTTGGCACTACCTGAGACAGCTTCAGCTAATCCTGCACAATTAACATCATTTTCAATTTCTGTGCGTACTTGATAAGTGTCTTCTAAAACTTTCTTAAATTGTGTCCCAGCATAGTTTGGAATTTGAGGACCAGAGTAAAATATGCATCCTTCATCTGGATCTACCATGCCAGCAGATGAGATAGCAATTCCATCAATGCTCCCTTCTGTTAGATAGTTATCGATAATTTGACAAACTTTTTGTAAAATGCCTGGACCACCTTTGTAGGCTTCTGTGGCAAGCTCACTTGCCTCAACAATACAACCTAAATTATCCACAATGCCATGCTTAATCATTGTACCGCCAATATCAATTGCTACTGTTCTGGTCATAATTATCTACCTCACTTTAACAAAACTGTTTTTTAGCATGTCTAATCATTTCTGCTGCCTCTTTAATAATAGGTTTATCTTCTTCTGTTACAGATGCTAAAGGTAACCGAACGGAACCTATAGTTAGTTGCTCATTGATTTCCAATACAGATTTAATCACAGCATACATATTACCATGACCTGAACAAAGCTTTGTGATAATATCGTTAATTGTAAATTGAAGTTCACGCGCTTTTTCTAAATCTTTATCAACAATTAACTGATTTAAAGTCAAGTATAATTCTGGCATTACGCCATAGGTACCACCAATACCTGCAGCTGCTCCCATGAGACGACCACCCAAAAATTGTTCATCTGGACCATTAAAAACAATATGATTTTCTCCTCCAATAGCCACAAAATTCTGAATGTCTTGAACTGGCATGGAAGAATTTTTAACACCAATTACTTGCGGATTTTGTAACATTTTTCGATATAAATCCGATGTCAAAGCAACCCCTGCTAATTGAGGAATATTGTAAATAATAAAATCAGTTTGTGGTGCTGCTTGACTAATAGTATTCCAATAATCTGCTATGGCATACTCTGGTAATCGAAAATAAATTGGTGGAATTGCTGCAATAGCATCAACACCTATAGCTTCAGCATGCATAGCCAACTCTACGCTATCCTTAGTATTATTACATGCCACATGCGCTATTACTGTTAGTTTACCCTTAGCAACGGACATAACATTTTCCAGTACAAGTTTACGATCTGCTACACTTTGGTAAATACATTCTCCTGATGAACCATTAACATAAAGTCCTTGAACACCTTTATCAATAAAATAATTGGTCAGGGCTTTTACTCGTTCGGGACAAATATCACCCTTATCATCATAGCAAGCATAAAATGCAGGAATAATTCCTTGATATTTTTGTAAATCTTTCATTGATAATCTCCTTGTTGTTTGCTGAAATAGGCAAATTGTTTTTGTAAAATAATAATTTTAAAGTAAGCAAAGGCGGTATAAGCAAAAATAAATATAGCTGACACTGTAAGCATAAATAAGAGACTAGACTGCACCATAATAAACCAAGTCATGATTAATAAAAACATCAATACACCAGTCCATTTCAAGTTTAAACATGCCATTATAAAGCTCTTTTTCACGGTATCTAAAAGAGACATTTCGTAGCGGGCAGCCATAGGAAATAGGTATATGCTCGTCATCACAGTCAATAACAAAAAGGCGTAACAAGTTATCTTCAAGAAAGACACAATGAAACCTATTTGATAATGAAGAATTGTTAAATCAAATATGATCACAACCAAAATACTTAGTTCAACCAAACCTAAAAGCATACCTTGGAACCACTCTTTTTTTAGGTGTTTTATATACAATATTAAAAGATTTGTCTGATCACCTTCTAATTTTTGCCACAACGTTCGATACAAACTAATTTTAGCAGCACCAATAGTTACCAATGGTAGGCAAGTTATCATAAAAAGAAGGTTTAGTAATGCTAGATCAAAAACAACATTGCAACCTTGCATAAAGGTGTTGTTAACATCAAAAATCGCTGCTATTAATTGATTTGCTTTTTTCACAATATACTCCCTGTATTTCTTACGCCATTAACACTTTCAATACCCCTTTTTTGACATAATTACCTAGACTTCCCATACCATTTGGCTGATGAGCTTCTTCTGGGAAAAAGAAGGCTATATAATTATCTCTCAAATCAAAAGAAGTCTCTTCTGAGCACTTGATAAATCCTATATCGCCTAAGTATTCCTCTACCTCTACCTTATCACCTTTTCCCAATTTGATAACTTCATGTCCTTCAATGACATAATGTATATCAAGGTATTTTTTATGGTATTCAAAAATATGATCAAATGACTCACTAAGTTGATTTGATTGGACCATGAGTATCACTTCTGGGCTAATATGATAGGTGCCTATATCTAAATTCCTTAAATCATGACTTAGTAGATAATCAATCGCTAAATCTAAATTAGGATTAATATCTTTATAATGCGTTAAATTCAATAAATGATCGTAAATCATAATAAATCCTACCTATCCTTTAACAGCTCCCATTGTAATCCCCTGAGTAAAGGATTTTTGGAAAACTAAGAATACTGTCACAATAGGAACAGCAGCTAAGGCTGCACCTGCCATAATTAAGCCATAGTTTGTTGCCATTTCAGCCTGCATAGTAGCTACCCCAAGAGAAATGGTCAGATTATTTCTAGAAGTTAGCATAACTAATTGCATAAAATAGTCATTCCAAGTATTGATAAATGTGAAAATAGCTAGGGCAGCAAATCCAGGTTTGACAATTGGAAATGCTACATTAATAAATGTTCGAATCTCTCCACAACCATCAATTTTAGCTGATTCCAGTAATTCTGTTGGAATATTTTCAGAAAACTGTTTCATCAAGAAGACCCCAAAAGGCCAACCAACAAGAGGTAAAATAACCGCCCATAAGGTATCATGTATCCCCATAAAATTGATAATTCTAACTAATGGCACTAAAACAACTTGTTTAGGTAAAGCCATAGCAGCAATAAAAAGGGAGAACAATATTTTTTGACCGTAAAATCGTTTCTTAGCTAAAACATAGCCTGCCATTGACGATGTACAGCAAACTAGGAACATTGTCATAATTGAGATAAAGACACTATTCCAAAGCCATCTCAAAGCTGGGTTTTGTACAGTTAAAGCTTTAAAATTTTCTAAGGTCGGTGCTTTGGGCCACCATTGTGGGGGGATGATAATAGTATCAGGTTGAGATTTAAAAGCTCCTGTCATAATCCAATAAAATGGAAAGATAAAAAGCACTGTCAAAAGACAAAGGATAAGAGCCGTTAAAAAGTTATAAGCACTGAATGTTTTCTTTTTCATGTTTTCCTCCTAATATTCCACATCATTTCCTAAGATCTTAAATTGAGCAAAACTTATTAAAGCAATCATTACTGCTAGGAATACTCCCATAGTATTAGCATAGCCATATTCTGATAGTTTAAAGGCTTTTTCATAAAGATAATACATCAAAGTGCTTGTTGAATAATTTGGTCCACCAGATGTTAGGAGCTGGATTAAGGCAAAACATTGAAATGAATTAATTGTTGTTATAACTGCAATATAGAGTGTAGTTGGTAAGAGACTCGGCCATTTAATTTGCCAAAAAACTTGCATTTCATTGGCTCCATCAACACGCGCAGCTTCGCAAAGAGAATTATCAATATTTCCCATCGCCGCAATATATAGAATAATAGGTTGACCAACTGAAGTCGTTAGCAAAATAATAATAATAGCAAGTAATGCCCAGTGCTTATCACCAAGCCAGCTAATATTCTGTTCAATGACATGGCCTGATTTCAAAATGTAATTTAAAATTCCGGACATAGGGTCATAAATCCATTTCCAAACAACTGTGACTGCAACACTACCAGTTACTACTGGCAAGAAGAAGACACAACGGTAGAAAGAGCGTGAAAAAACATTTTTTTCATAAGTATTGGCAGCAACAAAAAGTGAGAAGAAAACCACTACTGGCACAGAGCCAATCACAATGATTACTGTATTTATCAAGGATTTCATGAAAATAGAATCATGAAACATACGATTGTAATTAGCTAACCCAATAAAAGTGAACTGTGTCATAGAATAATTAAAAAAACTAGTGACAAAGCCCATAACCATCGGTGCAAAAACAAAAATTAAGAAAAATAAGAGAATAGGCGCTAGAAAAGCATAAGCTATCATCGTTTCCCTCATCTTTAACTTATTAGTACGCATACGGTACTCTCCTTTACATCTTAACTTGACTAAAAACTCCTCTTCTATCCCAATATGTGATTGACCATAGAAAAGGAGTCTCCTTAATTATTTAGCTGCTTTTTTAATGGTATCATTTGCTTTTTGAGTAAAGTCTTTCAAAGCATCTGCCGGTTTTTCATCACCATTGGATACAGATTGAACCATTGGGAACCATAAGGTTCTCATTTCAGAAAATCCATCGATAGTGTTGTAATATGGTGAATAATATTGAGTCCATTTTGAAATCTTCATCATACGTTTATCACCTTTATAAAGATCCCCAAATGATGTTCTAACTGGGAAAGCACCTGTACGTATAACATCTTTTGGTCCCCATTTTTTATCGTCAGCAATAAAAGTGATAAATTTCTTAGAGGCTTTTACTTTGTTTTCATCTTTATTATTAAAGACCGCAAAACCATTAACAAGGTATTCTAAATCTGGTTTTCCATCTTCTGATGGGAATGGCACTTCAAGGTAATCCACTTTACTTGACTCTAATAATTTTGCTTGAGTTTTTGGTTGAGCTGGAGCCCATAGGATAGTGAAAGCAGTTTGTCCATTAGCAAAGTTTTGAATGTCAGCTGAGCCATCATACTGAGACCCATTCATCAAGTAGCCTTTCTTAATCCATTCAACTATTTTTTTCATTGATTTTACAGAATTTTTAGTGTCAGTGGTATATTTTGTTACTTCTTTATCTGTTATTGGAGCACTATAAAGATTAGCAAAAAATGCACGCGGTCCTTGATCTCCTCCTTGCCCGTTTGCAAAGAATGAACCTGGTGTATAGCCTTTATTTTTTAGTGCTTTTAGTACTTTTTCAAAATCACTAGTAGTCCAACCTTCTTTTACAAGTTTCAAAACTCCTGCATCTTTAAGCATTTTTTTATTGAACGCCATATAAAATGGGGCAGAACTTATTGGATACATGTAGGCTTTATCGCCAGACTTAGAAGCTTGAATGATGTTCTTATTATTGACATCCTTAATAAATTGGTCTGTAAATAAATCATTCAAATCTGCTAATTTACCATTTTTACCATATTGAATAATTCGCCCTGGTGCATCAAAAAGCACATCAGGTGCTGTCCCTGCTTCAATTGCTGTAGTGATTTTTTCAGGTCCAGATGTGAAATCAATTGTCTCTAGTTTTACTTTTATATTAGGATTTTTCTTTTCAAAAGCCTTGATGACTTTTTTCTCATAAGTACCTACTCCATCCTTAGCCTTTTCTTGAGTAAAGGTTGGAAAAGCCCACCACGTAATTTCGACTTTATCCTTCTCGGCAGCCATAACAGATTGACTACTGTCTACACAAGCAAACATTGATAATGCTGCAGCTCCGAGGCAAAAACCAATCACACTTTTTTTGATACTCATAACTATTCCCCTTTTTTATTTTGATTTTGATTTTTGAGTAACACTTTTAACTAAGTCCTGAGATGAAACGCTCCGCTATTTCTTTTGGTCTAGTGATAGCACCACCAACTACAATTCCTGCAACACCTATATGATTAATTTCATTAGCTTGCTTAGGAGTATGAATTTTACCTTCCGCAATCACATCTATACCGGCTTGACAAAGCTTATTAAGGAGTTCTATATCCGGTCCTTCTTCTTGGCGGCTGTAATCTGTGTATCCAGATAGAGTTGTACCCACAAAATCAACTCCTGCTTCAAAAGCATTTTTACCTTCTTCAAAAGTACTTATATCAGCCATTAGCAACTGTTCAGGATATTTCCCTTTTATCTTTTGAATAAACTCAGCTACACTCAAACCATCATGACGCTCTCTAAGTGTACAATCTAAGGCTATTACTGCAATATCTAAACTAGCTAATTGATCCACCTCTGTCATCGTAGCAGTGATAAATGGTTCTTGTGGAGGATATTCACGTTTAATAATGCCGATGATAGGTAAATTAGTAACTTCTTGAATTTCCTTAATGTCGCGGACACTATTGGCTCTTATACCAACCGCTCCTGCTTCTTGAGCTGCCAAAGCTAAAAGAGGCATAACACCTCCACTTTCAGTATAAAGAGGCTCCCCAGGCAAAGCTTGACATGACACAATAATGCCATTTTTTATTTGCTTTTTAAAAGCTTCTTTACTTAGATGTGGCATATTCTCACTTCCTTATCTTTTTTAATTTTAGATATCTACAAACCTTATTATATCTGTTTTTAAAGCGTTTTCAATAATCTTTACAGACTTAGATTTTAGTTTTAACGTTTTGATTTAGTCACGGTTAACGTGAAAGTAGTTTCAGACTTATAGCTTAATCTCCTCAATTTAATAAAAATTAGATAAGAACCTTGAAAGTCTATTCAAGGCATATAAAAAAGAAGCCAAATAGCTTCCTTTTTTATATTATTTGTTAAATGATACGTGAACATGGTCATAATGGTTGGCAGTAACGCCACCACGATCTGGCATTGCATTCCAAGTATTAGCAGGTCCATAAATACTATTTGTATTTGAGTAAAACTTTTGTTGCCAGATAACATATGAAATGTTATTTGCTGCCATATTTTGTGTAGAGTACTGTGCAACTTCATTACCAAGTGCTTGGTTTTTACCTACAATAAAGTCGACTGCTAAACCTTTACCATGATCACCTGGATCACCTGCACGGTATGTACTGAATTCATTAACTCCATAAGTTGACGCTACTTTTTCTTTATAAGCTGCAACATGAGGTTGGAGCCCTGCATTTTCAGGATGTGCAGCTACTGCATTTGTTGTTGAAGCTGGTTGTGCTACCGGTGTTGCTGTTGGAGCTTTTTGTGCTACCGGAACGCTCTTAACTTCAGTCGCTTGTAACTTACTGTCTGTAGCTGTTGAAGTCGTAGTCACAGGAACTGCTGGAGCTGATACATGCTCTGGTGATGCACCAGTTTCTACTTTAGGAGTGACTACTTTAACACTTGCCACTCTAGGGGCTGCTACAGTTCTTACCGGTGCTACTTTAGCTACTGGAGCTGGTGTTTCAGCGGCAACAGAAGCTGGTGATACTGTTGTTGACTGACTGACTGACGTCTGAGTTGGTTTAACTTCCTCTTTAGCTGCTGGAACTTCTGAAGTAATCGACTTCACAGGAGCTGTTGATACCTGTTCATTAGCTGCTGCTTGACTAACAGCTTGCTCTTGTGCTAATACTTCTTTTGATTTCAAAGCTGGCGCAGAAGAATATGTCTTCATTGGCGAAACAATCGTTGTTGCTGCTTCTGGTGTCATACCTTCCGAAATTGTATTGAGAGAAACTTTTTGGTCTGCAACAGAAACTTGATTGGTTTTCAAATCCACAGTAGCTGTTGTTTGACCAGCAGCATTTGTTGCTGGTGTTTCTATTTTCATTGAAGTGGCAGTATGACTCTTCTGATCGTAAGTTACTGTCAGTGTTGTCTCAGGATAAATAAGATTGATATCTGCAATGTTATTAATTTTTGCTAAGACATTCATATCAATTGACATTGCTTCTGAAATAACGCTTAGTGTATCACCATATTTCACAGTATATGATGATTTATTGTCTTGCTTTACCAAATCAGCCTTTACCTCTGAAACAGTACGTGCTGTCCACGTCGTATCTGTTTCTTGTGCTTGAACACTTGCGACTGATAATAGCGAAGCTGCCATTGTCGATGTCAATAGTACCTTTTTATTCATTTTCATTGCTTCAATTCCTATTTCCTTTTTATTAGTCCGAGACTATAATATCACACTTTACTGGACTATAAAATTATTTTCAGACGGTTTAAAGAAATTGTACTTAGTTAGTAACAAAACTGTCATTTAAAACAATGAATCAATACCTCAAACTATTTGTAAAGCAGTTCTTGACTGTTGTCAACGCGAAGCCAAACTGAACTACCATTAGCAAAGCGTGTCTTAGCCCAAGTTAAACCAGCTGTTCCTTGGATGGGTTTTTCTACAGTCTTAAGAGTTTTAGGATTAAAGATAAAGTAACCACCTTTTTGAAGAACCTGGTCAGCTGTCAAATTACCATTAGCATCAACCTCATCAATTTCTGATGCTGGTATACCATTATCGTTCCAATCAAACCCAGTCGGCGTTAGGGTGTTATTTTTGACTAACCAAACACCATTAACCTTTTGTAATTCATCTACTCGATACACTTTTAATTTACTAGATTGATTCTGTACAGGAGCTGATTGTAATGGCTTAATGCTTGGAGCTGATGCTTGCGTTTTTCCACTAAAGGTCGCAACGTTAGCAATTAGTGACGTTGGATTGATACGTCCATGGAAACCATTTTGAAAATTAGGGTTAGCTGGTAAAAATTCAAAATGAAGGTGAGGTCCCGTCGCCATACCAGTTGCTCCTACGTAACCGATGATATCTCCTTGTTTGACTTTTTCCCCAGTCCTAGCCACCACACGTGACATATGAGCGTAACCACTATGCATTCCATCCGCATGTTGAATCATGACACAATTTCCTGCTAAGTCTGTCATCCAAGAAAAGTTGGCTCCAGCTCCTGCAAATTTCACAGTACCATCTGCCACTGCCCTAATAATCGTTCCAGTCGGAACAGCATAATCCACCCCACAATGTCCAGGATAACCATTGAAACCTGTTGTAATTCTACCATTATCAATTGGACGGACATAAGTATCCGCTAAAACTCGGGAACCCGCAGATAAAACCATACCACCTAAAACAACTAAGGAACTTGCCTTAACTAACCATTTATTCAAGAAAAACCTCCAAATAGAATTAATATAATGAAGTGCTCAAACACTTGCAATTAACTTATTCGAAAATTTAAATCAAAATATCAAAAAAAGTACTCACCTTGATGAGTACTTAGGAGGTTTAATAAAAAGAAAAGTTTTTAGGATATACGTAGTATACCTGAGTTAACTTAAGAAAACCTAAACTACTATTTTTTAATGTCTAAAATGTCTCACGCCTGTGAAGATCATGGTCAAGCCATGTTTGTTTGCGGCGTCAATAGATTCTTGGTCACGAACTGAACCACCTGGTTGGATGATTGCTTTGATCCCTGCGGCAGCGATTTCTTCAATGTTGTCCGCAAATGGGAAGAAGGCATCTGATGCTAGAACGGCACCGTCAAGGTGGTCCTTAGCCTGCTCGATAGCAATCTTGACTGAGCCGACACGGTTGGTTTGACCTGCACCGAGTCCAAGCGTCATGTGATCGTTAGTAATAATAATCCCGTTAGACTTAACATACTTGATAGCCTTCCAGGAAAACTCAAGGGCAGTCGCCTCTTGTTCTGTTGGCTGGCGGTCTGTCACCACTTGCCAGTCAGATGGATTTTCAGCCACAACGTCTTGGTTTTGCACCAAAAGTCCACCAACTACGCCAGTGTACTCAGCTTCCACTTCGCTGGCAGCTTGGGCATCAAACGGCAACTCAAGGATACGCAAGTTTTTCTTTTTATTTGTGAGAATAGCTAGCGCTTCTTCTGAGTATGATGGTGCGATGATGATTTCCAAGAAGATAGGGTGCATCTTCTCAGCTGTCGCTGCGTCAACTTCACGGTTAAGGACAACAATTCCACCAAAGATTGAAACTGGGTCAGCTTCATAAGCGTAATCCCAAGCTGTCTCAATATCATCAGCTTGTCCGATACCACATGGGTTCATGTGTTTGAGGGCAACAACCGTTGGACTGTCTTTGAAATCGCGGATAATACGGATTGCTGCATCAGCATCACGGATATTATTGAAGGACAATTCTTTTCCATTGAGCTGTTTAGCTGAAGCGATTGAGTAGTCTGTTGGTAAGGCTTTTTGGTAGAAATCAGCGTCTTGTTGTGGATTTTCTCCGTAACGCATAGCCTGTTTAAGGTCATAAGTGATGGTCAATTTTTCAGGCTTAGCCTCTCCCACTTGAGCTGTGAAGTACTCAGCAATCAAAGCGTCATAGGATGCCGTATGACGGAAGACCTTAGCTGCCAAGCGTTGACGAGTTTCAAATGTCGTCTGACCAGCGTCAGCCAATTCTCCCAAAACAGTGGCATAGTCCGCTGGGTCAACCACAACGGTTACGCTAGCGTGGTTTTTAGCGGCTGAGCGAAGCATTGATGGACCGCCGATATCGATGTTTTCCACCGCCAAATCGTAGGTCACGTCTGGGCGAAGGATGGTCTCCTTGAAGGGATAGAGGTTGACAACCACGAGGTCAATCAACTCAATATTGTTGTCCTTAGCAGCCTGAAGGTGGCTGTCA
Organism: Streptococcus sp. HMSC076H09; assembly: GCF_001811765.1. Classification (NCBI taxonomy): domain Bacteria; kingdom Bacillati; phylum Bacillota; class Bacilli; order Lactobacillales; family Streptococcaceae; genus Streptococcus; species Streptococcus sp. HMSC076H09. The sequence goes on from NZ_KV806589.1 coordinate 46,347, forward strand.
GCGTCGCGACGAGCCAGAAGCCCACCGTGAATGTTTGGGTGGAGGGTCTTAACACGACCGTCCATCATTTCTGGGAATCCAGTCACATCGTCGATGGTAATGGTCTCAACACCAGCATCGTCAAGGGCAACCTTAGTCCCACCAGTTGAGATAATATCCCAACCCAAGTTTTTCAATTCTTTTGCAAAGTCAATAATTCCTGACTTATCAGAAACTGAGATTAAAGCACGTTTTCTTGTCATTGTTTTTCCTTTTATCAATTAAATTTTCGTTCCAGCTGAATCTACATACCAAAAATGCTCGCTATTTCTTTTACATTCTAAAGCCGGCACTCTCTTGGTAATTTTGATCTTTTTGATATTTCCATTTTCGTCATAATGATTAATCCAATCATATGGCTTATTGTAGTATTTCAATTTTCCACCACATTTTGGACAAGGAGTTATATGCAACTTTTCAATATTCAATCTTTTACCTACACCACTGATTGCATAGTTAAAACCCAAAGGATAGCGAGTTTGACTCTTAGTAATTCTTCGCAAAGAAAAAATAACAACTGAAAAAATAAACAAACCTAAAAAAATAAACAAATAAATTTGACTACCCTGGACATTGGGAATATTTCCATCAAAAGAATTTTTAGCCCAACTTATAATCGGTTTTAAAAAATTATAAAGGGGTAACAAACTTCCTATCGAAGTGAAGAAGCCAATCCAACTCAACACTGCCATTGTAATCGGACTTCTCCAAATAGGTTCAACATCATATTTAGCGACTGGTTGCTCTGCTTGAGAATTAGTAATATTAATTATTTGATCTCTACCAGCTGAATTGCCTGAACCAATATTATGTCCTCCATTAAAACTATTATTATTTGTCATATTCTTTTCTACTCTCCTTTATTTAGTATTCCATTCTTTCCTCTCCACTCCCAAGCTATCTAAAACAGCTGGATAGAGTTGATATTCAGTTTCGTGGATACGGGTTTCAAAGCTTTCTAGGCTATCATCTGCTAGGCGTGGCACGCGCACTTGTTGGATGACCTGACCGGTATCCACACCAGAGTCCACCCAATGGATGGTCACGCCAGACTGGTCAACACCAGCTTCCCAAGCATCCTCGATACCGTGGGTACCTGGAAATTCAGGCAGGTAGGCTGGGTGAATATTGATGATACGGCCCTCATAGGCTGAGAGTAAGGTTTCTCCAACAATCTTCATATAGCCCGCCAGACAGACCAAATCAATCTCGTGTTTGTCCAACAAATCAACAATGGCTTGCTCGTAAGCCGTCTTATTCTCAAACTCCTTGAGTTCAAAAGCGAAACTTGGAATGGCTAAGTTCTGAGCACGCTCTAAAACATAGGCATCACGATGATCTGAAAAGACAAAACTAACTTGAAACTGCTCTGCTATGACCTGAAAGTTGGAACCATTACCAGAAGCAAAAACAGCGATTTTCATATTCGATACAAAGGGATGATTCGGCTTGCCGAAAAATTTCGTAGAAAAATAGGAAAACGAACAACGACGCTTGCGTCTAAGTCGTTTTATCTTTTTTCCTAGAAATTTAATCCCGTGTTCAGTTAGGCAAACTAACTAAACACTCCTTTCTTATAAAATTTAGTGACTTATTTAATCACCACACTATCGTCTGCTTTCTTGATGATACGACCGATTTCATAGACTGGTTCGTCCAAAAGTTCTTTGACACGGTCAACATTTTCAGGGTTAACATCCAGCATAAGACCGACACCCATGTTGAAGATTTCAAACATTTCTTCGTGCTTGATGTCACCATATTTTTCAAGCGCCTTGAAAATCGGAAGTACAGGCACCTTATCCTCATCGATTTCCGCAGCCAAATCATCCGCAAACATACGAGGAACATTCTCGATAAAACCACCACCCGTGATGTGGGCGATACCGTTAACTAGTTCTTCCTTGATCAATGGCAGAGCTGCTTTAACATAGATACGAGTTGGCTCAAGAAGGACATCCTTGAGTTGTTTGCCTTCAAGCTCTGGAAGCACCTCATCACCAGTGTAGTCAGCAAAGACACGACGTACCAATGAATAACCATTTGAATGGATACCACTTGAAGCAAGTCCAAGAAGAATATCCCCTTCTTTTACCTTTGAACCGTCGATGATTTGAGATTTTTCAGCCACACCAACAGCAAAGCCTGCAAGGTCATAATCATCTTCGCCATACATACCAGGCATCTCAGCCGTTTCACCACCGATAAGAGCTGCGCTAGCTTGAACACAACCTTCAGCAACACCAGCGACAACCTGTTCCAATTTGGCAGGTTCGTTTTTACCAGTCGCGACATAGTCAAGGAAGTAAAGGGGCTCAGCACCTGCTGCAATAATATCGTTGACACACATGGCAACACAGTCTTGACCGATTGTGTCGTGCTTGTCGTACTTGATAGCAAGCATGAGTTTAGTTCCGACACCGTCAGTCCCTGAAATCAAGACAGGTTCTTTAACACCTGTTTGTGACAGGTCAAACATACCACCAAAGCCACCGAGAGCTCCCATGACACCAGCACGTTCTGTGCGAGCAACGTGTTTCTTGATACGTTCGACAACTTCGTAGCCCGCTTCTACATCAACACCAGACTGGGCATAAGCATTTTTTTCAGACATGTTTTCTCCTTATATAATTAGCAGAGCTTATTTCACTTTTTGAATATAAAAACTTGTTTTTTCTTCTAAACTTCTGAGGTATTCTTCTTCATAATCATAAAGCGGTGTTGGATAATGTCCATCAAAGTAAGCTACGCATAAACCACCATTTGGTGCTTTTGTTTCGAGTCCAATTGATTTAATTAACCCATCGATTGATAGATAAGTTAGACTATCTGCGCCAATAATATCACACACTTCGTCAACAGCGTGATTTGCTGAAATTAATTCTCGTCTTGTTTGAATATCAATTCCATAAAAACAAGGATACTTTAATTCTGGACTAGCTATAGCAACATGTACTTCAGTAGCTCCTGCTTCTCTTAATAATCCTACAATCCTTCTAGAAGTCGTTCCTCTTACAATTGAGTCATCAATCATAACAACGCGCTTTCCTTTGACAACACCAGATACCGCTGATAATTTCATTCGAACACCTTGTTCCCTTAATTCTTGTGTCGGTTGAATAAAGGTTCGCTGCGTATACTGATTTTTTACAAGGCCCATCTCATTTGGTAATCCGGATTCTTCAGCAAAGCCCATAGCAGCCGATAAGGACGAATTTGGGACACCAATTACAATATCAGCATCCTGTTTAAATTCTTGTGCAAGACGCTTTCCCATATTTTTTCGAGCCGTATGAACATTAACACCATGTATAGTTGAATCCGGCCTTGCAAAATAGACATATTCCATCGAACAAATTGCCAGTTGCGTTTCATCAGTATAACGATCACATTGAATACCACTATCGTCTATAAGAATAACTTCACCAGGTTCAACATCTCTAACCCATTTTGCGCCTACCACCTCAAAAGCACAGGTCTCACTGGAAATAACCCAGGCACCATTTTGCATTTGTCCAATTGACAAAGGACGAAAGGCATTAGGGTCAAGAGCAGCAATTAATTTATCTTCTGTCATCAGTAGATAGGCGAAACCTCCCTTTACAGTGCTTAAAGCTTCTTTTACCTTCCCCATAAAACTTGGGTTATGGCTTCGACGAATCAAATGCATTAAAATTTCAGTATCTGAGGAGGCATTGAAAATTGCACCTTGCTTTTCTAATTCTTTCCTTGAGGAAATAGCATTTGTCAAATTACCATTATGACATAAAGCAAATTGCCCATCATGAAATTTATAAAGAAAAGGCTGAATATTGCGAATATCTGCAGAACCTGCAGTAGCATACCGAACATGTCCAATAGCCGCATTCCCAGTTAAATTATCTAATTCAGATTGATTCTTAAAAACTTCAGAAAGGAGCCCAACATTTCGATAACCATAGAGTTTCCCATTATCATTTGAAATAATACCAGCTCCTTCTTGACCGCGATGTTGAAGGCTATGAAGCCCAAAGTAAGTGACTTGAGCTGCCTGAGGATACCCCCAGATACCAAAGACTCCACATTCTTCATTTAGAGATTTTACTTCGTATGTCATTCTTTTTTCCTAATTCTTTTTGTATCTCTTCTTAAGTAGCTTTGATGATTTTCTCAATTTTGGATCTGTCGTCATCAATGCCAACATTAAAATAGAAAATCTATCAAGCTAGCCATTGAACCTTAGTCTCAATGACTCCCAAATACCAATACGGCGGAAAGATACGGTTAAGCTCGCTTCGTTCAAAAGATAGCGAATTTCTATCTAACCTCGCCTTCACTAATTCAAGGCGAGGGCTAAAGCTAGGACAAAAGTCCTAAGCCTCCATATTTTTTATAATCTAGTTCGCAAAACGTAGGGGTTGAGTGGGCTCTAATTCGCTGATAAATCAACTCTTACAGCCCCACTCAACTGTGCGGAGGGGGACGACAAAATCGAATTCCTTTGGAATTACCGATTTTTGTCCCACTCTCACTTCCCTGTAAAGTATTTTACAGCACTTTCAAAGAGTTTTTGGTCTTTGTTTCCAGGGATATTTTGGAAGAGTCCGTCTTCCCAGCGTTCTGAGTGCCCCATCTTACCGATGATTTGACCATTCTTGCTGGTAATCCCTTCGATGGCATTGACAGAGCCGTTTGGATTGTATTTAGAATCCATAGATGGTTGTCCGTCAAAGTCCACATATTGGCTCCAGATTTGACCATTGTCTCTTAGCTCTGCAAATTCAGAAGCGCTGACAACAAATTTACCTTCACCGTGTGAAACTGGAATGGCATGAATATCGCCGACCTCAACTCCTGCCAACCAAGGTGAATTGGTATTTGCGATACGAGTCTCAACCATCTTTGCAACGTGCTGGTTAGCATCGTTATAGAAGAGGGTTGGACTTGTCTCACCAGCTTCCTCGAAGTTTCCGTATGGAAGAAGACCTGATTTAACAAGGGCTTGGAAACCATTACAGATACCGATGATAAGGCCACCTTTTTCGATGAAGCTGTCAATAGCTGCGCGAACCTTCTCGTTAAGCAAGATATTGACGATAAACTTAGCAGAGCCATCTGGTTCATCCGCTGCTGAGAAACCTCCAGCAAAGAAGATGATATTTGCCTTAGCAATATTAGCAACCATCGTATCAACTGACTCAGCAATAGCAGCCTCATTCAAGGTTACAAATGGCACCAAGTTGACGCTAGCTCCAACCTGTTCAAAGGCCTTAGCTGAATCGTACTCTGAGTTAGTACCAGGAAAGACTGGGATGTAAACTACTGGTTTTTCAATAATTTCCTTAGCCTTGATAACAACATCTGATACCACAGCAGGAACTTCCTCAATAGCATCTACCTGTTCAAACTCTGTTGGGTAAACTTCTTCTAATTTACCTTCGAAGGCTGATAGAAGGCTTGCACCAGCTAGGTCATTTCCATTGACAGTGACTGTAAAGTCTGCCTGAGTTTGACCGATCTTCACAACGTCAGCAATTTCCTCAACTGATGTAAAGACAAAGCCTCCGAGTTGAGCTGTCAAGCTGCTGTCAAGCTCTGCAATTTCAACAGAAGCACCGATACGGTTACCAAAAGTCATGAGAGCAAGACTTTCTAGGACACCACCGTATTTAACGGCTGAGGCAGCGGTAATCTTATGTTGAGCTTGAATAGCCTCAAACTGGCTAAAGTTAGCCTTGATAAGGTCAAAATCAATATCTTCTGAAATAGCTTGACCTGGAATGTAGTAGATATTCTCACCAGCCGCTTTAAACTCAGGAGAGAGAACCTTGCGGCTGTCCGCTGTTGTCACACCGAAAGCTACCAAGGTTGGTGGTACTGTCAATTCTTCGAAAGTACCAGACATAGAGTCCTTACCGCCGATTGATGGCAAACCAAATTGAATCTGAGCCTCAATAGAACCAAGAAGAGCTGATACTGGCTGACCAAAACGCTCTGCCTGTTTATCCATACGCTCGAAATACTCTTGGTAAGAGAAACGTGCACGAGACCAGTCAGCACCCGTTGCTACCAAGCGAGCTGTCGCTTCAATAACAGCATAGGCAGCACCGTGATAAGGTGACCACTCTGCAATATAAGGATTGTAACCTTGAGCCATAACAGATGCTGTTGTTGTCACACCATATTGAACTGGCAATTTTTGAACAGAACTTTCTGTCGGTGTGATTTGGTAACGACCACCGATTGGGTGGTTAACGGTTGAACGACCAACAGATGAGTCAAAGATAGTTTGAAGACCTTTTTGACTAGCGTGATTGAGGTCAGACAAGACCTTAAGCATATCTGCTTCAAGTGTCTCTGCTGATGTTGTGCGCGCTTCTGGAACTGTTAAGTCCTTGTCAACGACTTTGGCATCAACTACGACACGAACACCGTTGGTATCAAGGAAACAGCGTTCCAAATCAACAATTGTTTCACCATTCCAAGTCATGACAAGATTTGGTTTTTCAGTAACTGTCGCAACAACAACTGCATCGATATTTTCCTTGTTACAGGCTGCGATGAAGGCATCCACATCACTTGGACCAACAACAACTGACATCCTTTCTTGAGATTCTGAGATAGCAATTTCAGTACCATTAAGACCTTGGTATTTAAGTGGCACCTTGTCCAAATCGATTTCAAGACCATCAGCTAATTCACCGATGGCAACACAGACACCACCTGCACCGAAGTCATTTGATTTCTTGATTAGGCGAGTGACATTACCATCACGGAAAAGGCGTTGAATCTTACGTTCTTCGATGGCATTCCCTTTTTGTACCTCTGCGCCAGCTGTTTCCACAGATTCAACCGTTTGAACCTTAGATGAACCTGTCGCACCGCCGACACCGTCACGACCTGTTTTACCACCGAGCAAGACAACCACATCGCCTGCCTCTGGTTTTTCACGAACCACATTTTCCTTAGGTGCAGCACCAACCACAGCTCCAAGCTCCATGCGTTTAGCTACGAAGCCAGGGTGGAAGTACTCACGCACATAAGTTGTCGCAAGCCCAATTTGGTTACCATATGAAGAATAGCCGTGCGCCGCAGTCTTAGAAATAACCTGTTGTGGCAATTTACCAGCACGTGTTTCCGCAATCGGAGTCGTGATATCTCCTGCGCCTGAAATACGCATAGCCTGATAAACGTATGAACGTCCTGACAATGGGTCACGAATGGCACCACCGATACAAGTCGCCGCTCCACCAAATGGCTCAATTTCTGTTGGGTGGTTGTGAGTCTCGTTCTTAAACATGAGGAGCCAAGGCTCTTTCACACCATCAACATCTACTTCAATTTCAACTGAGCAGGCATTGATTTCATCTGAGACTTCCATATCGTCCAGACGACCATTGGCACGCTCATAACGACCAAAGATAGTCGCCATATCCATAAGTGTCTGCGGCTTTTCAGAACGACCAAGCTCATCACGCATGGCAATGTATTTGTCATAAGTCGCCTGCAATTGTTTTTGGAATTTAGAGGCCGAAAAATCAATGTTTTTCAATTCAGTTTCAAAGGTTGTGTGACGGCAGTGGTCTGACCAATACGTATCCAAAACTTTCAACTCAGTCTCAGTTGGCACACGCCCGATTGATTTGAAATAATCTTGGATGAAGAGAAGGTCATCGACCTCCATAGCCAATCCCTGCTCTGCCTTATAGGCTGCAAAATCGTCAGCCTGATAAGTTTCGAAGAAATCAAGATTAGAGATTGTCTTATCAGACACAGAGAAAGCCTGCACTTCAAGTGGCAAGGTAATATCCTTGAAACGTGAATCAACGGGATTCAAAAGATAGTTCTTAACGGCTTCAAGCTCTGCTTCTGCAATATCCTTATTGACCAAGTAAAGCTGAGCTGTATTGACCTTGACCTGACTGTCACTTCCAAGCAATAGCAAAGCTTCTTGCGAACTAGCAGCACGTTGGTCAAATTGACCAGGAAGCGCCTCAATGGCAAAGAAGGCAACCTTATCAAGCTCCGCAGTGATTTCAGCTTCTGTCAAAAGACGGTCTGTCACCTGCTCAGAGAAAATATGCTTCTCAGCACGCGCCAGCAAATCCTCAGCCAAATTGAAGACATCATAGACCTGCACGATACGCAAATCCTTCAAAGAAGCCAGTTGTAGATTATGCGTCAACTCTTTCACAAGACTAGCCGATTTAATGCCAAAGTCAGCCTTTTTCTCAACAAAAATACGTTTATTCATATAAGATACCAAGTCCGACAAGGGAGCGACTCGAAAATAGGAGGACGTCTGAAATTGAGATTTCAGTAAGCCCAATCTTTTTTCTGAGTTTCCCGAACGGATTCAATTCCTTCCTCTTCTAATTACAATGCTATCAACTTCTCAAGTACAACTTGATAGACATCGGTCAAGCTACCAAGATCCCTACGAAAAACATCCTTGTCCATATGATTACCATCAGCATCCCAGAGACGGCAGTTGTCAGGTGAGAACTCATCAGCCAAGATGATTTTGCCATCCTTGTCAAATCCGAACTCCAACTTGAAGTCAATCAAGTTAAGCCCAATCTGAGCAAACCAATCTTTCAAGAGTTCATTAATATGGCGAGTCTCTCCTTTCAGATAAGCAATCTCCTCATCATTAACAATACCCAAAAACTTCACATGCTCATCATTGATAAAAGGATCATTCAGATTATCATTTTTGTAGTAAAATTCCACGATTGGCGTTTCAAGAACGTGTCCTTCTTCCACTCCAAAACGTTTTGAAAATGAGCCTGCTGTCACATTCCGTAGCACCACCTCAAGTGGAATAATATCAACTTTTTTATTCAATTGTTCGTTTTTTGAAATTTGCTCAATATAATGTGTCACCACCCCAGCCATATTTAATTTCTCAAAAATAAGAGATGAAATCTGATTATTTAGTGCTCCCTTGCCATCAATAGTCTCCTTACGAGCTCCATTCAACATAGTAGCTTGGTCTTTATAGACCGTTCTAATCACATTTTCATCTTTTGTACTATAAATATCTTTCGCTTTTCCTGTATAAATAAGCTGGTTAGTCACTTGATTATTCGCCTTTCTCTTATTTTAAGAGTTATTCTAACACACAACATTATCTAATACAACAAAAACTTTATTTAAAATCAAAAAAAAGAAGAAACGTTCGTATTTTCTTCCTTTTTATTATTACTTATGTTCAATGATATAATCTAATAGTTGTTGGACGCTTGACATGTGTTCGACAGCCTCATCTGGAATCTCTAGATGAAACACATCTTCCAAATTGATAATAAACTCTGTTAAAGCGATAGAGTCAATTGCTAAATCATCATGTAACGATGACTCTGGTGTGATATCTAACTGTGGGTCACCAAGTTGCTGCCTTAATAATTCCAGCATCTTTTCAAAAACTTCATCTCTTGACATGAGTTCACTCCTATTCATCTGTAAAGGCATCAACTAATTGATCAACTACTTGAGTTTCCAACATTGTACGAACTTGCTTCAAAGTAGAATAAACAGCTTTAGAATCACTTGATCCATGGCATTTTACTATTGGAGCTTTTAAACCAAAAAGAACCGCTCCACCCGCGCTTGAATAGTCCATACTATCTTTTAGCTGATATAGGCTATCTTTTAATAGAAGTGCTCCTAATTTAGCTTTCACGCCACCTGATTTAATTGAAGATTTTAGGCTTCCCATAATACTCATAGCTGTACCTTCCATTGTCTTTAGAACAGCATTTCCAGTAAAACCATCAGTGACAACAACATCTGCTACACTAGACATCAAATCACGTGCTTCAATATTTCCAATAAAATTAATAGAAGGCTCTGCTGCTAACAGTTCATAAGCTTCTTTATGAAGAGAATCGCCTTTTGTTTCTTCCGTTCCGTTATTTAAGAGACCTACACGAGGAACTTCAATACCACGGACATTTTTTGCATAAAACGACCCTAAAATAGCATATTGATGAAGATGAGAAGCTGTGTTTTCTGCATTAGCTCCTAAATCAAGCATATCAAAACCCACACCATCTAACGTAGGCATAGTTGACATTAAGCCTGGTCGATCAACACCTTTTATACGTCCTACTACAAACAAACCAGCAGCTAATAAAGCTCCTGTATTCCCTGCAGAAATAAAGGCCTGTGCAACACCATCTTTGACTGCCTTAGCTCCTAAGACCATCGAAGACTGTTTTTTACGACGAACAGCTTTAGCAGGCTCATCATCAGAATTAATTTTTTCTTCAGTATGAATAATACTAACTCGCTCCGTTACTGTTAAATATTTCTCAATTTTTTTCTGATCGCCATAGAGTTGTACTTCAATATCACTAAAATCTGAAATAGCTTGATTAACACCCTCTACAATAGCTTTGGGAGCGTAATCTCCACCCATAGCATCTATAGCAATTTTCTTCATGAATGAACTCCTCATAAAAACTTAGTGGCTATATTATAGCACGTTTCTTTATTTTTTTCACAAGAAGGCAATAATAGCTAATATCTAACAGATACTCTCACGCTTTCCAAAGAAAAGTATGCTAAACAACCTACTAATATCAAAGAACATAGTACTCCCCCTTCAAAACCAAAATCCCCACCATTCCAAAGAGCAAAGCTAGAATTTTCAGTAATTCTAAAAAGAGAAACAGGAGAATCCCCCCCACTAACCTTATTACCTAATACACATCCCATAGTAAAATTCCATGTAGTATGAACTCCTGTAACAAAAAGAATATTTTTGGTCATATTAAAAAGAATAGAAAAAATAATACCAAGTAAAAATAAATTAAAAAGTGCTATTGCTGTGATACCATAGTTTCTAAAGTGGATAAAAGAAAACAACATAGAATTACATAAAACACCTGCAAAACTACCTTTAAATTTGGTAACTGTTGTCATAACATATCCTCTAAATAAAATTTCCTCTGTCAAGCTTTGGATAAAGTATGCAAGAAATAAAAAGAAAAAAGGTCCAAAAGAAAAGGAATTGCTGGAAGAAATTTCCACAAAACCTGATAACCAGTGGCAAATATAAATAAAAAACATCAGTAAACTACCAGTAATAAATCCTGAGATCGTTGTTAAAACATTATTATCTTTAGTAAATCCCAAGGAAGTAAAATCCCTTTTTTGAAAATAGATTAAAAATAGTAAAATACTTGCCAAAATAGGAACAAATAGTAAAAGCGCAATGTATAAATTGAATTTATAATCATCAGGTAGCAATTTTACTACAAGGCGTCTACTTACAATGATGCCGATAACTTGAATTAGAACTGCACCAATAACTGGCACAAACCAGTTAGCAAAAAAGAGTTTATTGGTAATGTATAATGTTTTTTTCATCTCAAATATCCTAAAAATTAATTCCATATTAGTTTATCCTAATATTAAAAAAAAGAACATGACACTAATGTCATGTTCCTCTTTACAACTTAATCTGATTTCATAATACTTCCCCAACTAGACAAATCATCAATAAATTTTTTACTTTTAAGATGAATCCCTACATATTCATCGTAAATCATGTCCAAAAATTGACGAATTTTAAGTTTCATCTCAGGTTTCACAGAAATTGTTTGTAAATCATCAAATTGAATTGACTGAAAACGATTGATTAAGTACAGCATATTAGGATCTAGGTGGTTTCTTCTCTCGTCTTTATAATAATGGTTTGGACATAATAATCCAGAATATTTGTGTGAAAAATCAAAAGGTAATCCTACCCTATGACAAAAAACACAATCATGAAAATTTAAAGCAACACCGAACCTCTCTAGTAGTTGTACTTCAAAAATATTCGTTAGAATCTCATAATCTAAACCGTCCTCAATCAATTCTAACGTTTTCTTTAGGAAAATAAATAATTGAGCATCCGCTACATTATCACTAATAGCCACATCAGCCAAAGAAGTAATATAACTCGCATATGACAACTTAAACAAGTCTGAATTGGTTTCTTGAAATGCTAAAACTTCTTTATAATCATCAATATAAGAAAGACCATTATCATTAATTTTTAAAATAAAATGAGCAATAGTCAAAGGTTGGAGCACAGCATTGAATTTTGACTTTGAAGCATGCTTTACAAAAAACATCCTTTTCCCCTCAGTCTCCGTAAAGATTTTAACTAATTTATCATCTTCACGATAATTACGATTATACAAAACGAGACCGTATGTTTGACTAACCCTCATATGATTCCATAAAAACTTTCAATCTAGCCATTGCTGTTTCAATAACTTCCATACTAGCAGCATAAGAAAGACGTATATATCCTTCACCATATTTACCAAAAGCCACTCCTGGAATAATAGCTACAGCTTGTTGATAAGCAAAATCCTGACAAAACTTGAAAGAATCCTGTGGATAGCTATCAGGTATTTTAGCAAAGATATAAAAAGCGCCACTCGGTTTAATTATTTTGAAACCAAGTTTAGACATTTTATCAATGATATAATCTCTACGTTTAATATATCCTTGACGCATAGGTAACGTATCATTTTTACCCACAGATAAGGCTTCTACCCCAGCAAATTGCGAAATAGTACTAGCAGCTGTCACCATGTATTGATGACTTTTAATGATTTGAGCAATAAATGCTTCAGGAGCATACACCAATCCAACTCTCCAACCAGTCATAGCATGTGATTTTGATAAGCCATTAATTAAGATAGTTTGGTTAGGTAAATATTCTGCAATTGAAACATGCTGCTGACCAGTGTAAGTTAACTCAGAATAAACTTCATCACTAATAACAAAAATATCATATTTTTTAAGGACTTCAGCTAATGCAGCAATTTCTTGCCTTGAATAGGTAATACCTGTAGGGTTAGTAGGATAATTAAGTAAAACAGCCTTTAATTTTTCACCTTGTTGGATAATAGCCGTTTCTAACATTTCAGGAGTTAGTCTAAAGTCATTTTCTCTAGTATCAATTTCTACGATATCAGCTCCTACAAGGTTAACTATTGGCTCATATCCTGGATAAGCGGGGGCAGGTAATAGAACAACATCACCAGCTTCTAAAATAGCTATAAGAGATGCAGACAGAGCTTCTGTGGCACCTATCGTAACCAAGATCTCACAATCAGGATTATAAGTAAGATTATATTTATCCTTTGCAAAATCTGCAGCAGCTTGCCTTAGAGCTAATAAACCGCTCATACCAGTGTAATACGATTGATTCGCATCAATAGCTGATTTAGCTGCTTCTTTAACATGATCAGGAGTGGTAAAATCTGGTTCTCCAAGAGTTAATTTTACCATTCCAGGTATATCTGAAATAGATTGATCAAACTGACGAATTAAGGAGACCTCTATTCTATCTAAGTACTTATTAAATCGTTTCTCTAATGTCATCATAACCTCCTGATAAGAAATAATATATTTAATTATACAAGAAAAATAATTTGTGTCCAGTTTTCCGTCATTAAATGATAAAAAACCTGTTAATAACAGGTTTTTTGTCATTTTAGTTTATTCATTTCAAATAATGGTGATAAAGGACGTTTCTCGTGAATACGGATAATAGCTTCACCAATCAATTCCGCAATTGAAATTTGTTCAATCTTATCAATCAAACGTTCTTCAGGGAGGTAAATCGTATCTAACACAATTAATTTTTCAATAGCTGAATTTTGAATATTATCCAAAGCCGGCCCTGATAAAACAGGGTGAGTACATGAAGCATAAACCGCTGTTGCCCCTGCTTCAGCTAAAGCGTCTGCAGCATGGCAAATAGTACCTGCAGTATCAATCATATCATCAATTAAAATACATTTTTTACCTTTGATATTACCAATAATATTCATTACTTCAGATGTATTCATTTTAGTAACACTACGGCGCTTATCAATGATAGCAATCGGTGTCTTTAAACACTGTGCCAGCTTACGTGCACGTGTTACGCCACCATGATCAGGACTAACGACAACAACATCATCACCAACCAATCCCTGACGATCAAAGTAATCTGCAATAAGGGGAGCCCCCATAAGGTGATCAACGGGAATATCAAAGAATCCCTGAATTTGAGCTGCATGTAAATCAACTGTTAAAAGACGATCAACACCAGCAACTTCTAGCATGTTCGCAACGAGTTTCGAAGTAATAGGTTCACGAGAACGTGCCTTGCGATCTTGACGAGCATACCCATAGTAAGGCATTACCACACTAACAGACTCCGCACTAGCACGCTTTAAAGCGTCAACCATAATTAAAATTTCCATCAAATTATCATTAACTGGTGAGCTTGTTGATTGTAAAATAAAAACATGATGGCCACGAATAGACTCTTCAATATTAACTTGAATCTCACCATCAGAAAATTGGCGAACTGTCGATTGACCTAGCGGAATTCCAATCGTCTGAGACACTTTTTTCGCTAGTTCTTTGTTTGATGACAGTGCAAACAATTTTAAATTAGAATAAGACATGATTTCCTCCAAAACTTTAGTCCTATACCATTTTAACGCTTTTTACACAATTTTTCAATCCAAAATAAACCATACCTAATTAATAAACAAAAAGGAGACCACGAAAGATCTCCTTAGTATTCATTAATTTGGGTAAATATAGTAAACAGAGCCAGAAGCACTAGGGTTAAATGAACCACGGTAATTGCCAATACTCATATTTCCAGCATAGTTTGATTCCATAACTTGGATAGATGAATTGTTAGCCACTGACGTTACTACTGCAACGTGCCCGTAACCACCACCATCATATGGCCAAACAGCTACTGCACCAACACGAGGGGTAGTTCCTACAGAATAACCAGCTGCACGTGCACTAGCACCCCACTGATTAGCATTTCCCCAATAGTTACCAACCCAAGAAGCCATTGACTTAGCTCCCCAAGTACATTGTCCCATTGGGTATGTGTTACTTGAATCATAACTTCTGACAACAGGTTTTGATACCGCTCTAGGTGTTGAAGAAACAACTGCTTTAGGTGCTTCAACTGCTTTAGTTACTACAGAAGGTTGAGTAACTTTTGGCTCATTAGTAGCTGTAGCTGTAGTTGTAGCAACAGTAGTTGCCGAAGAAGTAGCCGTAAGATTAGAAGGCTTTATTTCAGTTCTCGGTTGTGTTTGAACTGTTTCAGTAGGAGCTGTGGCAGACTCAACTTGTGCTGCTGCCTGTGCTTTTGCTACAGACTCAGCTTGTGCTTTCGCTTCAGCTTGTGCTTTCGCTTCAGCTGCTGCTTGTGCTTCAGCTGCCTTACGCGCAGCTTCCTCAGCTTGTGCTTTTGCCTGAATTAAAGATGCTTTTTCATTTTGGACTGTAGTCAATTGAGCAGATAACTCTAATTGAGCTGCTTCTAATTGTGCTCTTTGTGTTGCTAAGGCTGCTTTATTATTTTCGATAGCTTGCTTGTTAGCTGCTACAGTATTTATAGCATTTTGATTTTCAATTTGTTTAGCTTCTAAGGCCGCTTTGTCAGCCTCTTGTTGTGCTAACATCTTTTCATTAGCTGAAACAACCTCACGAATAGCAACAACACGATTAACAGCATCAGATACTGATTTCGAATTTAAAATAGTATTAATATAGTTAGTCAAGTTACCCTTTTGAGCACTACGAACTTGCTTTTTCAAAGATTCGTTACGTGCAACAATTTTATTAGAAAGAGTTTGAATCTCTTGACCTAACTGCTGAGATACAGCCTCAAGTTGAGCATTTTGCGCTTCTAATTCTGATTGTTGAGACTCTAAAGCACCAACTTGTCCTTTAATAGCAGTCACCTGGTTTTGTGCTGCTGCTTGTTGCCCTGATAAAGTATTGATTACTGAATCAGTAGCAGCAATTTTCGAGTCAAAGTCATCAGCGTTTACTGTTACGGCAGCAGTTCCAAGAGTTACTCCACTCACAAGGACTGCTGATAATATTCTTTTTTTCATTTTTATTAAACTACTCCTTTACGATAAGACATTAAATATTTTACCAAAAAATTCACGAAATTATATTACGTCATTGTTACATTTATATTTGAAATCAACTATTTCTAAATGAACCATAATCAAATCTAGAAAACGATAACCTTCTTCTATTCACTCTATCAATATAATTACTCCATAGTGAAACTAAAAGAGAAATAAAAAAAGAGTATAATTACTCTTAAAATTATAATATTTACGGAGAATAAGGGATTCGAACCCTTGCGCCAGTTACCCGACCTAACGATTTAGCAAACCGTCCTCTTCAGCCTCTTGAGTAATTCTCCAAATTAATATTAATGGGCACGAGTGGACTCGAACCACCGACCTCAC
>NZ_KV806590.1:0-52377 GCF_001811765.1 Streptococcus sp. HMSC076H09
AGACAACTAAGTGAATGCGATCAAATTGTGACATTATATCTTCTTTCTAAGGAGGTTACGGTTAGCTCCTAAAACCGATTATTTAAATAATTATTTTTCAAGTATGTCAAGACCGTTTTTGCCTGCTACTATAACTTTATTAACCATACTATTAAATAAACCATGTTCAACAACACCAACTGTATGGTCAAGTTCATTCGCTAACTGCTTTGGATCCTCTATTTTTTTCAAATCTAGGTCGATAATGTAGTTCCCCATATCAGTGATAAAGCGGTCACCTTCTGTTTCACGGAAAGAAGGACAATAACCTTTTGATTTAAAAACCCGAAAAAGACGCTCAGAACCATATCTAACAACCTCAACAGGCAATTTAAATGCACCTAACGTTTCAACAAGTTTGCTCTCATCGACAACCCAGATATATTCTTTAGTTGGAGTAGCTACTATTTTTTCCATGAGCAGCGCACCACCGCCACCCTTGATACCATTAAAATCAGGGTCTACTTCATCTGCTCCATCCACAGTGACATCAATGACATCAATATCATCTGCTGATTTCAACGGAATACCTAATCCTCTTGCCTGCTCAGTCGTACGGTTTGACGTTGTAACGCCTACGACTTGCAATCCCTCTTCTTTGACACGGCGTCCAATTTCTTCAACAAAAAAATATGCTGTAGAACCTGTCCCTAAACCTACAATCATACCGTTTTTAACGTATTTTGCAGCGGTCACTCCAGCAAGTTTTTTTAGTTCGTCCATATTTTCCCCTTTTAAGTTAATGTTATCTAATATTTTTGATAAGTCTATTCAAAACACTATCTCAAGACACATTATACCATTTTTTAAGTGATTTTTGAAAACATTTTCTTTGTTCTTTATGCATTTTAGTTAGTAGCGATAGTCAAATTCTTTATTTTTAATAATCTATTGCTAACGCACTTATATCACCTAAAATAAGTGTTCAAACAAAAAAGATGAGTTTCTTAGCTCATCTTTTTATGCATATAAGTTTTTTAGCGTTTGAATATCAACTTCTTGAATGCCATAATGCGAACCTTTTGACTGCATAACGGAATGTTGTTGATCATTATGTCCTAGACCTAAAGCGTGTCCTAATTCATGTTCGACTGTATTAACAATCCTAGTGTGGTCATAACCAAACTGTTTATTCTTAAGGTAAAATGTGTTTAATTTAACTGTTACCTTTGAAATACGATTAGTTAAAGCATTTTTCTCGGTTTCAGCTACACCCGCAGCTTGTGTTTTAGCATCTGAGTAATCCTTAGCAATAATATCAGCATTAGGATTGTCTGTTGTTTGTAACACAAAAGCACCTGTTGCATTCCAATTGGAGATTGCTTGCTTGTAAGCAGAGACCAACTCAGAATCTCTAGTTGCTATATAGATAGTTGCCTGATTTTTATCCCATCTGGTATTTTCTGAATGATGAACACTATCCGTAGCTAGATTAGTAAAGGAATTTTTGAGCTGATTAGTGTCAGCAAAATTTAAAAATGTTTTTCCTGTCTGAATAATGTCACTAAGTTGATTAGCAAATTCTGATTGACTGTGATTCGCATAGTAATACAAGCCAAATAAAATAATCGCAATAACAAGAACTGTCTTGAATATTCCCCAAATGATATTCCAAATCAATCTAAAGATAAACTTTGGAATAGCAAATATCATTCTAAATAGTGTTCTCATTTTTTATCTCACCTTCTGTGTCTAATTTCCCAAAACTTAATGATTTAGTATAACAAGACTTTACTTGGATTTCAACGATTTAGCTAATACTACGAAAGGCGCTCTTCTTTGACATAATCAATAGGGAGCCATTCTAAGACTTTTTCTAATTGCTGATTCCAGTAATACCATTCATGTTTACCATGATCATTGAAATAGTCAATAGTTAAACCTAATTGACGAAGTTCATCAATTGCGACTTCATTAGCTTCAAAAAGAAAATCTTCATAACCACACCATGCATAAAATTTAGTCTTCATATCAAAAGACTCAACGCAACGCCTTAGTGAATGACGCTCTATGTTATCAGTGTTATTCAAATCACCAAAAATTCCCGACCAATAGTTAATGTTATCGTTGCCATTATTGAATAATAAATCAAAGTCAAAAGAAAGTGCACCTGACAAAGAGGCAGCATGAGAAAAACGATTAGTCAGTAGAGCTATTTTATATGCTCCATATCCCCCCATAGATAATCCAGCAATGAAATTTTTCTCTCTCTTATCAGACATATTAGGAAAGAAACGTTTCAAAACTTTTGGTAACTCGATAGCTATTGCATCAAAATAATCCAACCCATACTTTGTGTTGGTATACCATGCTAAGTCTGTTGATGGCATCACGACGATAAGATTAGTATGACGTAAAAGACGCTCTATATTTGTGCGTTTTTGCCAAGAATTCTCATTTCCCCCCATTCCATGGAGAAGATACAAAACAGGAATGTCACAATCATCAATTTTATCATCAGATATCTCAAAAGCATCTGGGTAAATAACATTGACTTGACGTTCCGTTCCTAGTACCTTAGAGTGATATTCAATATTAAAAAATGCCATAAAAACCTCCATTCTAGCAAGAAAGGCTACCAAAATTTGGTAACCTCTTAACACTATCAACGAACTTCCATAACCACAGGAAGGATTGCTGGGCGACGTTTCGTTTGGTCAAATAAGAACTTGCTGACCTCATCACGCACTTTCCCTTTAAGTTCACCCCAGTCAAATGTATCTTTGCTTAAGTAATCTTCTACCGTTGTATTAACTAATTCTGCGCTCTCACGCAAAATATCTCTGCTTTTTTTCACATACACAAAACCACGCGTATTAACACGAGCTTTAGAAATGATTTTCTTTTCTTTTTTGCTGACAGTTATAACAACAATAAAAATTCCATCTTCAGATAATACCTTGCGGTCACGAAGTACAATATTACCAACGTCACCAATAGCATTTCCATCAATCATAACATCTCCAGCAGGAACAGATCCACTATGGAAGAAGCCATCTTTTTCAAGAACCATGATGTCACCACGCTTCACAATATAAATATCATCTGCTGACATTCCTACCTCTTGAGCTAAGCCCGCATGTGCTGACAAATCCCTATACTCTCCTTGAATTGGGAAAAGGTATTTAGGTTTCAATAGATTCATTAATAATTGTAATTCGCGACCATTTGCATGACCTGATACGCGCAAATTCTGTGTTATCAATTTAACTGAGCCACCAGCTTTATAAATCAGATTTTCAACACGCGCTACAACTGCCTCTTTTGCAATACTTGGTGTTGTTACGATAAATACTAAATCACCATCTTTAATTTGAACATAACGATGACGTCCGATTGCCATTTTTTGGAGACCATTTATCGGCTCTCCCATACGTCCAGTTTCAAGGATTAATAATTCGTTATCTTCGTAACGTGTCATATCTTTAGGTTTGATAATCATATTTTCATCAGCAATATGAATGCGTTTCATACGAATGGCCGTACGAACAATATTTTCAATATCAAAACCAGTCAAAACTACTCGACGACCGTTTTCTGCCGCTGCATCAAAGACTTGTTGAATACGAATGAGATTACTTGCAACTGCTGCTACG
This sequence comes from Streptococcus sp. HMSC076H09, assembly GCF_001811765.1. Classification (NCBI taxonomy): domain Bacteria; kingdom Bacillati; phylum Bacillota; class Bacilli; order Lactobacillales; family Streptococcaceae; genus Streptococcus; species Streptococcus sp. HMSC076H09. The sequence continues at coordinate 3,636 of NZ_KV806590.1, forward strand.
ATGACTCTACCTTCTGCGTCTTCAATAACGCTCTTAATTTCATCACCGACCTCATATTCGCTAGCAACTTGGTCATTGCTTGTAGCATTTGCAGAATCTGATAAAAGTGCTAAAACACCATCACGACCAATTTCAGCTAAACGTGCCAGATCTGTTTGGTAATATTTCCTTGCAGCTTGATCAAATTTAAAGTCACCTGTGTAAACGATATTTCCCTCTTTTGTCCCAATAACGATTCCCATTGACTCTGGAATTGAATGAGTCGTTTTAAAGAACGAAATCACCGCATCTTGAAATTCAATTTCCGTTTCACTATCAATCACATGGAAATTATTGAATTTCTTGACTGCTGTACTATTTTTAACGAATAACTTAGCTAATTCAATTGTGAGAGGTGAACCAAACACAGGTGCTTTGACTTCGGCGATAATATAAGGCAATGCACCAATAGCATCCGCATGTCCATGGGTTAAGAAAATCCCCTGAACACGTTTTTTATTTTCAATTAAGTAATCAAGATTTGGAATAACAACATCAACACCCAGTTGTTCATTTTCAGGATATTTGAGTCCAGCATCCAAAACAAAGATAGAATCATTGACTTCTACTACATATAGGTTTTTTCCGTTTTCACGAACACCTCCAAGAGCCATGATTTTTATGTCGCTCATAATGAGTTTTCTCCTTAAATTTTGTTAATTCTTTTTTATAAAGCAGACAAGAAATTGTCCAATTATTATCATTAGTAATTGATTTATCGGTAACTTTTCTTGGGTTTGAAGAAAAACCTTATTAATCAATAATAGGAATATGAATTAAAGAGTGTGTCCTTACTTTCATTCCATTTGTACTTACGGTCCTTGTCTCTACAAGTCGATTTACAGCATTATTAGTATATCATATTTTGAAAATAATTTCTTGCAAAGTGTATAGAAAAAGAAGTGAAACACTCCCATTTCACTTCTTTTTAATCAAATAATTGATAATAGTCAGCTATAGCCATCTCGTTTTTTTGTGCCTGATTTAAATCTCTGACAATCTTGCCATCTTTCATTACTAATATACGATTTCCATATTTGAGAGCATCTTCCATATGATGTGTAATCATTAAGGCAGTCAACGAATCTTGTTTGATAAACTCATCAGTCAAGCCCATAAGCGAAACACTTGTTCTAGGATCAAGCGCTGCTGTGTGTTCGTCCAATAATAACAGATTTGGTTTTTTCAAAGTTGCCATTAATAAACTAAGTGCTTGTCTTTGTCCACCTGATAATAAACCTGTAGGTGTCTCTAAATGGCGATCAAGTCCATTACCAGTTCTAGCAATCAATTTTTGAAATTCTTCGGTATAGTTAGTAATCTTTCTAGGAACTAACGGTCTCTTTTCACCTCGAAATTTAGCAACTAATAAATTTTCAGCAACTGTCATCCTAGGTGCTGTTCCCATTTTCGGATCTTGAAATACCCGTGATAAATATTTAGCTCGTTTTTCTGCTGGTAAAATAGTAACATCTTGTCCCATGATGTAAATATTTCCACCGCTTAACATCAAGGTACCTGCAATTACATTAAAAAGCGTTGATTTTCCAGCTCCATTTCCACCCAATATTGTAATGAAGTCATATTCATAAATACTCAAATTAACATGGTCTAATATCGTTTTCATTTCTGCTAAACCATTACTGACTTGTACGGTTGCTTCTTTTAACTCTATGATTTTCATCACCATTATAAGCGTACTCCTTTCAAAATCTTCGTTTTTAGGACAGGAACCATTAAACAAATTCCAAGCACTATTGCACTAAATAATTTTAGGTAATTCGTATTAAATCCTAAGGCGATTACTGCCGTTATTAAAAATTGATAAAGAATAGAACCCACCACTATAGCAATTAAACGTTCAAAGAGAGTTAAACCAGTAGAGTAAAGTACCTCTCCAATAATAATACTAGCTAACCCAATAACAATAACACCTATACCTTTTGATACATCAGCATATCCATCTTGTTGACTTACTAAAGCTCCTGATAAAGCAATTAAGCCATTTGATACAATTAAGCCAAGCATTTCCATTTTGTCGGTATCAATGCCGAAGCTCTTTGCCATATCAGGGTTGTCTCCTGTTGCAATATAAGCTTGCCCCAAGCGTGTATAGAGAAAATAAATTAAGGCAGAAATCACCAAGAGAATAGCTATCAAACCTAATACGAGAAGATTTAAATCATTTGAAAACGGAAGAAAATCTTTCAATGTTTGAATCTCATTTAAACCTAGATTTGCTCTTTTCATAACCATTAGCATAATGGAGTGGCATGAGGTCATTACTAAAATTCCTGCTAAAATCGTCGGTATCTTTCCTTTAGTATAAAGTAAACCAGTAACAAATCCCGCTAACATCCCTGATAGCATGCCTAGAATCGTCGCCAAAATAGGATTAACCCCCTGATTCATTAAGGTAACACAAACCGCTCCCCCTAGAGGGAAGGAGCCCTCTGTTGTCATGTCTGGAAATTTTAAGATTCTAAAGGTTAAGTATATCCCTAATCCTAATATCCCCCATAATAAACCTTGTGAAACTGATGAAATAATCATAAAACCCTCTTTCTAATCGTCAACCTTAACGGTAATTTCTGCCTGTTTCATAATCTTCTTAGGAATTTTAATTCCTAAGTGTTTGGCTGCTTTCAAATTGAGGCTTGGCTTCCCTGTATCAATAACTTTGACTGGTACATCTTTAACCGGCTTCCCTCTTAGGACTTTAATGGCCTGTTTTGCAGTTTCTAACCCTAAGCCATATTGACTCTGCGCTACTGATGCTATACTTCCTTGTTCAACCATAGTATCAACACTGGAATACACAGGTATATTAGCTTGGTTTGCTGCTACGATAACTGTTCTAAAAGCACTCGCAATAGTATTATCTTGTGGAACAAAGACAGCGTCTACTTTTTTGGTCATGACTGACATACTTGTCTTAATTTCATTTGTAGATGGTACAGAATATTTAAGAACTTCTAGTCCTGCTTTTTGAGCATATTTTGTAAACTCAGTTACTTGTGACACAGAATTATCTTCGCTACTAGCATAAAGAATTCCTATACGTTTAACATTGGGAGTTATATCCTTGATTAATTGCACAGTTTGCTTGGTCGGAACAACGTTTGATAATCCTGTAACATTAGTTGTTGGTTTCTTCATATTCGTTACTAACTTGGCCCCTAAAGGATCAGAAACAGCTCCCATGATTATAGGAGTATCCTTAGTCGAAGCTGCTAAACCTTGTGCTGATGGTGTCGCAATTCCAATCAAAATATCATTGTGATGATTAACTAATTGTTTACTCATCGCTTGAATTTTACTTTGATCAGCTTCGGCGTTTAAAACGGTTAATTTAACTTTTTTCCCTTTATATCCTTCTTGAGCTAGACCATCTTCAACTCCCTTTTCAATAGCATCCAAAGCATCATGGGTTACATACTGTAAAATACCAATTTTAACAACTTGCTTTTCTGATAAATTAAGATGTTTTTCTGATTTGTTATAAAATAATTCCCCAACCACTAATATGGTCAATAGAATTAGCGTAGCTATCAGTCCTTTATTTTTCATATTTTCTCCTCACTTTAATAATACTCTGACTTTCTGGAGTTTAGCGCAAAAGAAAAAGCGCCTGATAAATAACTTACCTTGCGCTCTCTATTGTTAGACTAGACCAGCGCATAGATACTTTTTTGAAGTACTCCAAAAAGTCGTATCTATGCACCCATAAACACAACTTTATCTACGCCAGTTTTGCCAATTGGTAAATAATGTTTTAGTCATTTACTAGTCATCCTTTCTCATGATTTTTTCTATAATTATATACTATATTCTGAAAATTGCAAGCCTTTTGCGTTATAAAAAATATTTTTAGCTCAGCCTATGGTATAATAAATAAACTATAATTTTTAGAATAAGGGGGACGCCATGTCTTTTGATGGATTTTTTTTACATCACCTCACAAATGAATTACAAGAACAGATTGAAAAAGGACGTATCCAAAAAGTTAACCAACCTTTTGACCATGAATTGGTATTAACAATACGCAATAATCGTCGCAACTATAAACTACTCCTATCTGCTCACCCTGTATTTGGACGTATCCAAACTACCGAAGCAAATTTCCAAAATCCTCAAAATCCAAATACTTTTACAATGATCATGAGAAAGTATTTGCAAGGTGCAGTGATTGAAACCATTCAACAAATTGAAAATGACCGTATATTAGAAATCATCGTGTCTAATAAAAACGAAATCGGTGATCACATTAAAGCAACACTTGTTGTTGAAATCATGGGAAAACACAGTAACATTATCTTGATTGATAAAAATGAACATAAAATTATTGAATCAATTAAGCATGTTGGTTTCTCACAAAACTCCTATCGTACTATCCTTCCTGGTTCGACTTACATTGCCCCACCCAAAACAAAAGCAATCAATCCTTTTGATATTTCTGATCAAACTCTATTTGAGCTGCTTCAAACCAATGATCTAAGCCCTAAAAACCTCCAACAGCTCTTCCAAGGTTTAGGACGCGATACTGCGCTAGAATTATCTCACTGTTTGAAAGACAATAAACTTAACGATTTTCGTCAATTCTTTTCGAGAGAATATTATCCCAGCCTAACAGAAAAATCCTTTTCCGCTGTCCAATTCTCAAGCAGTCACGAAACATTTCAGTCTCTTGGACAATTGTTAGATTATTACTACCAAGAGAAGGCTGAAAAAGATCGCATAGCACAGCAAGCTAGTGACCTCATCCACCGTGTTCAAAGTGAGTTAGAGAAAAATATCAAAAAACTAGCTAAGCAACAAGACGAACTTCTAGCTACTGAAAATGCAGAGGAGTTTCGCCAAAAAGGAGAGCTTCTAACTACCTATCTCTCTATGGTACCAAATAATCAAGATGTCGTTGTGCTTGATAATTATTACACCAACCAAACCATTGAGATTTCACTTGATCGAGCTTTAACACCCAACCAAAATGCCCAACGCTACTTTAAAAAATATCAAAAATTAAAAGAAGCTGTAAAACATTTAAAAGGAATTATTTCAGATACGGAAAATACAATCACCTACCTTGAATCTGTTGAAACATCGCTAAATCATGCTTCTATGGAAGATATCAATGATATTCGTGAAGAACTTGTTGAAACTGTATTTATTAAGCGACGCGCACATGATAAACAACATAAGCGCAAAAAACCTGAACAATATTTAGCATCCGATGGCAAGACTATTATTCTGGTGGGACGTAATAATCTCCAAAATGACGAGTTAACATTTAAAATAGCTCGTAAAGGGGAGTTGTGGTTTCATGCCAAGGATATCCCCGGAAGTCATGTGTTAATTCGGGATAACCTCAATCCAAGTGACGAGGTTAAGACAGATGCCGCCGAGTTAGCTGCTTATTACTCTAAAGCTCGTCTCTCCAATCTTGTTCAAGTAGACATGATTGAAGCAAAAAAACTCAATAAACCAAGTGGTACTAAGCCAGGTTTTGTAACTTACACTGGTCAAAAAACCTTACGAGTCACTCCCACACAAGAAAAAATAGATAGCCTTAAACTAAAAAAATAGACTGGGACATATCCCTGTCTATTTTTAGTGTTATTAATTATTTATAGGTATTCTTATTCACTTAAATCAATATCTTCTCTAAGCTTTTGTAGGTCAAAGTTAGCTTCCAAAAATTCTTGATCTTGAGTTGGGAAACATTGGTCAAGTTGGTCAACCTTCCCAATTTCAACTTTTCCTTGTGTGAGCGAGTAATCCATAACATGCCCACCGAAAGTTAAATCGTCTGAAATAAAGTGGACATGGAACCCTTTTACCCCCACACCATGAAATAATTCCGGCGTCCAAATCCCAACCAACGTACCAGATACATTCTCTCTGGTAAATTCTGGCTGATTAGATGCAATATCTGCAAAACGTTTATGTTGTGGAGATTTTGGAATCATACGAACGTGCATTCTTGAAAACGTTCCTTTGATTTTTAAAGACTTAAAGAGATTTTGACCTTCAAAGTTTTTTAGAATCATCTCTTCCAAATCCTTATTATCTGTCTCAGCATTGATATCAAATTGTTTTTGGATATAGTGTGGTAAAACCGCTGCATAGGGTACTGTCACATCATCTGATAATTGGATAATCTCTGCTTTACCATCTGTACCAATAGCTTGATAAGCTTTCCCATCCAATACAATCAATTCACCATCAATCATATGAACAGTACCGATTCCTAAGTCACCGTGAGTTAATAATTCTCCGATAGTTAGACTGCCTTTGTACAATCCTGCCATCAGTGAACTCAAGGTGCTGTATTGAAATAATTTAACTGTTTCTGACATATTAGACCTCGTCTTAGTAGAACTCGTCAGGTAAGATTGTTTCACCTAGTGTCACGTTATCTTTATAGTCGATAGGCACATCAATCAACACTGGTCCATTTTCAGCATCGATTAGAGCTTGTTTGAGTGTTTCTTCAAAACTGTCTTTGCTGTCTACACGGTAACCTTTAGCACCGAAACTTTCAGCGTATTTTACAAAATCAACTGGTCCAAAGTCAACACCTGAAGAACGCCCATACTTCATTTCTTCCTGGAATTCAACCATGTTATATTTTCCATCGTTCCAAATAATGTGAACAATTGGTAGATGAAGACGAACTGCAGTTTCTAACTCTTGAGCTGAGAATAAGAAGCCACCATCACCAGAAACTGAAATAACTTTTGTGTTGGGACGCAAAAGAGCCGCAGAAATTGCCCAAGGTAGAGCAACTCCTAATGTTTGCATTCCGTTTGAGAAGAGCAAGTGACGCGCTTCATATGATTTAAAGTAGCGAGCCATCCAAATATAATGACTCCCCACATCAACTGTAACAGTCATATCATCGGTGGTATTTTCTTGGAGTACATCAATGAGATCAAGAGGATGAACAAGTCCATGAGCTGAGTCACGATCAAATTTAACATCGCTAACATTTTCAATGTTATTACGAAGCCCTTTCAAATACTCTTTTGAACCTTCAGGCAATTCATATCCTTTAATAGCTGGTAAAAGTAAATCAAGTGTATGTGCCATGTCTCCAATCAGTTCTCGCTCGGGTTGGAAATACGTATCAATTTCTGCTTGTTCAACGTCAATAACAATAATACGAGCAGAAATTTCAGCATTCCAGTTACGCGCTTCATATTCAATAGGGTCATACCCGATAGCAATAACTAGGTCTGCACGCTTCAAAAGCATATCTCCAGGTTGATTACGGAAGAGGCCTACACGACCAAAGAATGTTTCATCCTCGAGCTCACGTGACACAATACCCGCACCTTGGAAAGTTTCTACTACTGGTAGTTTAACAGCATCAAGAAGTCGACGTACGGCAGCAGTTACTCCCTCTGAAGATGCGCCATTTCCTAATAACAGTACCGGTAAAACAGCATTGTTAATAGCTTGCGCTAAATAATTAATATCTAAAACAGATGCCGAACCCAATTTAGGTGCACTAAGAGGTTTGATTGCTTTTACTGAGACTGGACTGTCTGTAACGTCTTGAGGAATAGAGATAAAACTTGCTCCTGGTTTACCAGATTTAGCAAGACGATAGGCGTTTGCAACAGTTTCTGACAAAGTATTAGGGTCATGAACCTCAGCAGAATATTTTGTAATAGGTTCTAGCATAGCAACGTTATTCATTGATTGATGAGCACGTTTCAATAAATCTCCTCGCTTAACCTGTCCACCAATTGCAAGAACAGCATCACCTTCATCTGTCGCAGTAACTAACCCTGTTGCCAAGTTCGAGATCCCAGGTCCACTAGTTGCAATAACAACTCCTGGTTCTCCCGTAATACGCCCGACAGCCTGAGCCATAAAAGTCGCGTTCTGCTCATGACGAGCAACAATTAACTCTGGACCTTTATCTTCTAGAGTGTCAAATACGCGGTCAATCTTAGCTCCTGGGATACCAAAAACATATTTGACATCATGATTAATGAGGCTATCGACAATTAAGTCAGCCCCATATTGATTATGTGATTCTGTCATTTTATCTCCCTCTTTTCACAAGAATGGTTCAATTATATCACAGTTTTTACATCAGATTGTGAAAATTTACTTGTGAATTTTTTATTTTTTTCTGTAAGTGTTTTCCTATTTAAATGTTATTCACCCATTCTGACATCTCTATATCATCTGGAACTAATTTTAAATAAGCCTTTCCTACTTCTTGTGCCTTATCAAGGTAACCAAATTCTCTCAAAATGTAAGCATAATCTTGTAAAAATTCTGGATTATCTTTTAAATCATTATACAAAGATTGATAATAGTCTACACTATCATCCATTTCTAAAGCCTTGTGTGCTTTAGCGATATTCCATTTTGCAAGGATATTTTCTAAATCATCATTGTCTAATTCCAAGACTTCCTCAAATCGCTCTTCTTCAAGATACAAATTTGACAATCTCATAACAATTTCATCTTGGTTTTCAGAAACTTTTTCAGCTTGTTTCAAATAAGACTCCGACGAAGAAACATCATGTAATTCATACGATAATTGTGAGGCTAGTAAGAGAAGTTGACCATCAAAACTATTTTTACGAAGACCTTGCTGAACTAGACGTAAAGCTTCTTCAGATTTATGCTCCTCACGAAGAGATAAACCATAGATATATTCATAGCCATCAAAGTCTGGATTAATAGTATCCAACTGTTTAAAATAAAGGTTAGCTTTTTGATATTCTTCTTGATCATAAAGGATTGTTGCTAACTCAAAAACTGTTAAATCATCATACTCAATGTCAACGGCTTTTTCTAAAAATTCGATAGCTGCATCAAATTTCCCCATAATAGCGTAGGATTTACCAATACGCTGATAAGTTGAAACCCCAGTCGTTTCTAAGATTTCTCGATTGTCAAGTGAAGCATATCCTTCTATCGCTTCTTGATAATGTTCCAAACTAAGGTTCATTTCAGCTAAACCAAATGTAACCAATGGGTCATCGCTAAGTTTGCTGGCTAGCAAAAGCTTTTCACGCGCAACATCAGTCAAGCCTTCCATATCATATAAGTCAGCCATAACAAGGAGGGCTGAAACATACTCTTGACTGTCTTCTGAGATATAATCTAAGTATAAGAATGCTTGTTCAATATCTCCATCTTCGGCAACAATTTGAGCTAAATTGATAGCAACTTCTGGATAATTTGGTCGGATTTGATCATAGAGACGTTTTGCTTGGGGTAAAAAACCAATACTCTCCAAATAAGCTCCTAGTTCCAATAAGACTTCCTCAGGATCATTTTTCAACGCTTTTTCGAAATACTTGTTAGCATGTTCTAAATCCTGATTTTGGATAGAAACAATCATTTTTTCACTATTCAACATTTTTAACTTCTTCACTTCTTTCTTCAGTAACAACATCTACTGTATATAGCCCACTGACAGCTTTGTACCAATCAAACAATTCTTTAACAACAACTTTGATAGATGCATAAATCGGAATACTGAGGAATACTCCCCAAACACCAAACATCGCTCCAGAGGTTAATAAAATAAACATAATTGTAATTGGATGAATGCTAAGTTTATTACCTAAAACCAAGGGTGAGACAAAGCGTCCCTCTAGAGTTTGCTCAATAACAAAAACAATCGCAACTTTAACAACCATAACAGGTCCTGCGACAAGCGCTAAGATAAACACTGGAATTTGGGCGACAAAACTTCCCAAATAGGGAACCATATTTAACACACCGGCAATAATCCCTAATGTCACGCCATATCTAAGGCCTATAATACTATACATTATTGAAAAAATAATACCAACAGTAATAGCAACAATGATTTGTCCTTGCACATATCCTGACATTTGACTATTCATTTCTCGCAAAATACGATCAGTTGGTTGGCGTAGTTTGGTTGGTAAAACCATTAAGAAACCATTCTTCATGTTGCGACTATCTCTTAAAAGATAAAACAAAATAAAGGGAGCCATGATTGTTGCTACTGTCACACGTGCAACTGTACTAGCTAAATTTCCTGCCCACTCTAAAACATTCTTTGAAAATTTTTCAGCATAAGAGACCGCTTGGCTACTGATATTAGATAACATGCTCGATATTTCCCCTTTATAAGATTTTAACCAAGGGTTGTGATCTATAAACGAACTTGTTTCCATTTGCACTTTATTCACATATGAAGGGAGATCTTCCATAAAATGGCGTAATTGATTACTCATCATGGGAATAAAACTAGACATTGCCCAAATTAACAGAAGGATTATAATAGTAAAAACTGATAATATCGCTGTTACACGCTTAATTCCCCGCTTCTCTAAAAATGTAACCATAGGTTTTAATAGGTAATAAAGCAATCCAGAAATTACAAGCGGCAATATCAGCACAGCAAGAAAATCAAACACAGGTTTAAACATAAAAGAGATTTTGGTAAAAATAAAAATCGTTAAAAATACCAAAAAGGTAATCATGAGAGCAATAACTGCTTGATTATTTAAGATCCATTTAAAAAACAAACTATTTTTAAATTCTTTTTCTGATGGTCGATTCATTCACATATCCTTTCAAGATGAATTCTAATTTTAATTCTCATTTATTATAACACGTTAAATTAAATTAAACTCAAAACAAGAGTGTAAAAAGTTAATTTTGAACGATTTTATGCACAACATGACCTGGCCATTCTATCAAATCCTGTGCTAAAAAATTAGGATTACAATCAATTTTTGTTAATTCTTTTATTGGAAGCCATACAAAATGTCGCTTATGCGTTCCTTCTTTGATAGATTCTGGCGCCTGACCCAAGAGATTAACAAAATATAAAAATTCAACTGAGTGATAATGATGTCTCTTAATATTAAACTGATTCTCAACAATATAGGCTAAATCACCAACTTGGCTGTGAAGACCTATTTCCTCAAGTACTTCTCTCGCAACAGCCTTATTGCTATCTTCTCCAACTTGAAGCGCCCCACCTGGCAAATAGTATTTATCGAGATGAGGAGCATATATTAATAGCAGTTTTTGATTTTCTATGATTAAAGCAGAAACTCTGACTCCGAATGTTTCGAGCTGGTCTCTAACCCTAAAATCTCTATTTTTCATAAAAATTAACCGTCTTTTCAATTAAATTTTGGTGTTCATCATAAACAAACTTAGCAGAAAAGAAAGGAACATCTTCTAAAATCCATTTAAAAATTTCGTAATCTCCTTGCCACGTTGGCTTAGAGAGAACTTGATCATATGGTACCCATTCTAAGGTTCCTTCTCGTGATTCATCATCTGAAATTAACTCTCCTTCATAATCTGTTACTTTAAAGACATAGGTATACCAATCATGACCTGGCGTAAATTCAGGAAAAGTGATGACTCCTTTAAAATCCATTTTTTTTACTGTTAAATGGGTTTCTTCTAGAATTTCACGCTTAGCACATTCATCCGGAGTTTCACCTGCCTCCAGTTTACCGCCTACCGAGATCCACTTTCCCTCATGAACATCATTCTCTTTTTTGTTGCGGTGCAATAGAAGTAATTCCTTGCCATTGTCAATGTAACAAATTGTTGCTAATTTAGTCATTTCAAACTCCTCTCATTCTCATATTATAACAAAAAATAGCCTTTATTTAGGCAATTTACTATCAAAGTAGCACACAAATGATTAAACAAATTATTTTGTTTACCAGTTATTTACTTTTCACTTTGATGACATTTTAAAGGTTCTTTATTATAAACCTTTAAAGCATGCTATAATTAGGAAAAACCGGTTTACAATTTTAAACCCTAAGGAGTAAAAATGGAAATCAAAAAGAAACATCGTATTATGCTTTATTCAGCCCTTATTTTAGGAACAATATTGGTTAACAATAGTTACCAAGCTAAAGCTGAAGAGCTTACCAAAACTACCTCAACGTCCCAAATAAGAGATACTCAAACTAATAATATTGAAGTTCTCCAGACTGAAAGTACCACTGTCAAAGAGACTAGCACCACAACCACACAACAAGATCTGTCTAACCCCACAGCTTCAACCGCAACTGCAACAGCCACTCATAGCACAATGAAACAAGTAGTAGATAATCAAACTCAAAATAAGGAGCTGGTGAAAAACGGAGATTTTAATCAAACTAACCCTGTATCTGGAAGCTGGTCACATACAAGCGCTAGGGAATGGTCTGCTTGGATTGATAAAGAAAATACTGCTGATAAATCACCTATTATCCAACGTACCGAACAAGGCCAAGTAAGCCTATCCAGCGACAAAGGCTTTAGAGGTGCTGTAACACAAAAAGTGAACATTGATCCCACTAAAAAATATGAGGTCAAGTTTGATATTGAAACAAGTAACAAGGCTGGACAAGCTTTCCTTCGTATTATGGAGAAAAAAGACAACAATACGCGACTTTGGCTTTCTGAGATGACCAGCGGTACTACTAACAAACATACCTTAACAAAGATATATAACCCAAAGTTAAATGTCTCCGAGGTGACACTTGAACTTTATTATGAAAAAGGAACTGGTTCTGCTACTTTTGATAATATATCAATGAAAGCAAAAGGCCCTAAAGACTCAGAGCATCCACAACCCGTCACAACACAAATTGAAGAAAGCGTTAATACGGCTTTAAACAAAAATTACGTTTTTAATAAAGCTGACTACCAATACACTCTAACCAATCCGTCTCTCGGGAAAATTGTTGGTGGAATATTGTATCCAAACGCTACTGGTTCAACAACTGTTAAAATATCTGATAAATCTGGTAAAATAATTAAAGAAGTACCGTTATCAGTTACAGCTTCAACAGAAGATAAGTTTACAAAACTCCTCGACAAATGGAACGACGTGACTATTGGTAATCATGTTTACGATACTAATGATTCGAACATGCAAAAGATTAATCAGAAATTAGATGAAACTAACGCCAAAAACATCAAAACTATCAAACTGGATTCTAATCACACTTTCCTTTGGAAAGATTTAGATAATCTCAATAATTCAGCACAGTTAACCGCTACTTATCGTCGTTTGGAAGATTTAGCTAAACAAATCACCAATCCCCACTCTACTATTTACAAAAATGAAAAAGCTATTCGTACTGTAAAAGAGAGTCTGGCTTGGCTTCATCAAAACTTCTACAATGTTAATAAAGATATAGAAGGCTCTGCCAATTGGTGGGATTTTGAAATCGGTGTCCCTCGCTCAATTACAGCTACCCTAGCTCTCATGAATAACTACTTCACTGACGCTGAAATAAAAACTTATACCGACCCAATTGAACACTTTGTTCCTGATGCAGGATATTTCCGTAAAACGCTTGACAATCCATTTAAAGCCCTTGGTGGTAATCTAGTCGATATGGGGCGCGTTAAAATCATTGAAGGTTTACTTCGTAAAGACAATACTATTATCGAAAAAACTTCTCATTCTCTAAAAAATCTTTTTACTACTGCTACTAAAGCTGAAGGTTTCTATGCTGACGGTTCTTACATCGACCATACGAATGTTGCTTATACTGGCGCCTATGGTAATGTTCTGATAGATGGTTTGACACAATTGCTGCCTATCATTCAAGAAACTGACTATAAAATCTCTAATCAAGAACTTGATATGGTTTATAAATGGATTAATCAATCATTTTTACCTTTAATTGTAAAAGGTGAGTTAATGGATATGAGTCGTGGACGCTCAATTAGTAGAGAGGCTGCTTCTTCGCATTCGGCTGCAGTTGAAGTTCTCAGAGGTTTCCTCAGATTGGCTAACATGTCTAATGAAGAGCGAAACTTAGACCTCAAATCAACTATTAAAACGATTATCACTTCAAATAAATTCTACAACGTCTTCAATAACCTCAAATCGTATTCCGATATTGCCAACATGAATAAGCTGCTTAATGACAGTACAGTCGCTACTAAACCTTTAAAAAGTAATTTATCAACCTTTAATAGCATGGACCGCTTAGCTTATTATAATGCCGAGAAAGACTTTGGTTTCGCGCTTTCATTACATTCTAAACGCACCCTCAACTATGAAGGAATGAATGATGAAAATACACGTGGTTGGTATACCGGAGATGGTATGTTCTATCTTTATAATAGTGATCAATCTCATTATAGTAATCATTTTTGGCCAACCGTCAATCCTTATAAAATGGCTGGAACAACTGAAAAAGATGCTAAGCGTGAAGATACAACTAAGGATTTCATGAGCAAACATAGCAAAGACGCTAAAGAAAAAACCGGTCAAGTTACAGGAACATCTGACTTTGTTGGTTCCGTCAAACTTAATAATCACTTTGCTCTTGCCGCTATGGATTTTACTAACTGGGATCGCACCTTAACAGCACAAAAAGGTTGGGTTATCTTAAATGATAAGATTGTCTTTTTAGGTAGCAACATCAAGAATACTAACGGCATTAGAAATGTTTCTACAACAATTGATCAACGAAAAGACGATTCTAAAACACCTTATACTACATACGTCAATGGAAAAACTGTTGATTTAAAGCAAGCAAGTTCTCAACAATTTACAGATACAAAGAGTGTCTTTTTAGAATCAAAAGAACCTGGTCGCAATATTGGTTATATCTTCTTTAAAAATAGCACTATTGATATTGAACGCAAAGAGCAAACAGGTACTTGGAACAGCATTAATCGTACTTCTAAAAATACCTCAATCGTTAGTAATCCTTTTATCACTATAAGCCAAAAGCATGACAACAAAGGTGATAGCTATGGTTACATGATGGTTCCAAACATTGATCGCACAAGTTTTGATAAATTAGCCAACAGCAAAGAAGTAGAATTACTAGAAAATAGTTCAAAACAACAAGTTATCTATGATAAAAACAGTCAAACTTGGGCTGTTATCAAACACGATAATCAAGAGAGTCTCATTAACAATCAATTCAAAATGAATAAAGCGGGACTTTACCTAGTACAAAAAGTTGGTAATGACTATCAAAATGTCTATTACCAACCTCAAACCATGACAAAAACAGACCAATTAGCTATCTAACTAGTCGTACATAAAAAACCTATCATCAAAATGATAGGTTTTTTGGTTCAATTACTTAATGACTTCTTGAGTTTTAGCATACTTGGCTTCTACAGCATCTTTTTCTGCTTTCCACCATGTCTCATTTTCTGTATACCATTTAATAGTTTCTTCCAAACCTTCTGAAAAGTTTGTAAATTGTGGTTCCCAACCGAGTTCTTCACGCAATTTTGTAGAATCGATAGCGTAACGAAGATCATGACCAGCACGGTCAGTTACGTGATCGTAAGCGTCTTTTGGTTGACCCATTTTCTCAAGGATAAGTTCAAGAACCTCCTTGTTGTTTTTCTCACCGTCGGCACCAATAAGGTATGTTTCACCAATACGACCCTTAGTCAAAATAGCCCAGACACCTGTTGAATGATCATTTGTGTGGATCCAGTCACGGACGTTTTTACCTTCACCATAAAGTTTCGGTTTGATTCCTGCCAAGATATTTGTAATTTGACGTGGAATGAATTTTTCGATGTGTTGGTATGGTCCATAGTTATTTGAACAGTTCGAAATGGTCGCTTTTACGCTGAAGGAACGTACCCATGCCTTAACGATAAGGTCAGAAGCTGCCTTAGTTGATGAGTAAGGTGATGATGGATTGTATTTTGTTTCAGCAGTGAATTTTTCACCTGGTCCTTCACCATTTCCTGGAAGGTCTTCACGAAGTGGAAGATCTCCATAAACTTCATCAGTTGACACGTGGTGGAAACGGATATCGTATTTACGAGCTGCTTCAAGCAAAGTGTAAGTTCCGATAAAGTTTGTATGGATAAATGGACTTGGATCTTCCAATGAGTTATCGTTGTGACTCTCAGCCGCATAGTGAACAATAGCATCCGCTTTAGCAGCCAATTTGTCTACCAATTCAGCGTCAGCGATGTCACCAACAACTAACTCAACACGATCACCAAGAATGGCTTCAATGTTAGCACGATTACCTGCATATGTCAATTTATCAAGGACAGTTACATGAACATCTGGGTGGTTATTGTAAACATAGTGTACAAAATTTGATCCGATGAAACCAGCTCCACCAGTTACGATAATGTTTTTATACATTTTTTTCTCCAATTTTTTATTAAGACTTGCTGTTATCCAGAGCAAACCTTTTTAGTGGTTCGCATTACGAACCATTTTATTACTTAATAATTTTTCTAAATAATCAATTTTTGCAAAGTCTTTGTGATTATTCTTATCTGATCGATAAGAATCTTTTGAGGATGCTTGGTATATTTTTAGGTATTGATCTAAAGTTGGTAGAAAATAGTGAGCGCCATTTGTCTCAATTTCTTCCAAGTCATCTATAGGTATACCTGCAAATTCTGGAAGTGAGTGGAGACCACCAAACTCAACAGAAAGGCCTTCTTTCTGGTATTCATGCTCATGACGATCTACAAGATTAAATCCTAGTTTTTCCATTATCACATTTATTTCAGCGAATTGGAAAATACGCCCCTCATCAGGTGCCTCCCATCCTCTAGGGTCACTAGGAACATGAATATCTAAGTCTCTAGCTTTCCAATCTCGACCTGTACGTACTTCTAAGCCAACCGATCCCATCAACAAAGGCGTAATCCCTATTAGATTCAATTCATTGGTGATAGTCAAAAAAAGATCAAACATTACAAATCTTCCTTCTTCAAAGGTTTTACATCTTTGAGAAGTGGGTGATTCTTATCTGCTTCTGAGACTTCTGCTTCTTCAAGGTTTTCCCACTGAATGCCTAGATTTGGATCTGCATAGTTAACGAAAGCATATTTTGGTTTGAGTTCAAGTGCCCAATAATCGTTAACGAGATAAGTATAAGCTGCTTTATCTGAAAGAACTTGGAAACCATTAGCAACGCCGCGTGGAACAAAGATACCCTTTGAGGCATCGATAATCGTTTGGTAAACGTTACCAAAACTGTCACCTTCACGGAGGTCAACCCAAGTACCGATCACACGTCCTTCATCAGCGATCGAAACATATTTATCCCAAGGTTCTGCATGGAGACCTCGCAAAGTATTTTTTTTGTTAAACGAAATATTATTTTGTAGTTTGTCTGCCTCAAAGAAGCTTTCTGGGAAACCAAGCGGTATCATTTTTTCTTTTTGAAAGTTCTCTTTGAACCATCCACGGTTGTCTCCACGAACGGGAATATCGAATTCCAACAATCCAGGAATGACTTTAATTGGACGACAAGTTAATTCTTTATCAAAAAATTGTTCAGTCATTAGGCTTCTCCAATCAAACGAAGTAGGTATTGACCATACTCATTTTTCTTAAGTGGTTGTGCCAACTCAAGGACTTGTTCACGAGTGATGTAGCCCATGCGGTAAGCAATTTCCTCAAGGTTAGCAACTTGAACGTTTTGCATGCGTTGTACTGTTTCAATATATTGTGCTGCTTCAAGAAGGCTTTCGTGAGTTCCAGTGTCTAACCACGCAAATCCACGTCCCATTAACTCAACTGATAAGTCACCTCTATCAAGGTAGGCTTTGTTAACATCAGTAATTTCAAGTTCTCCACGAGGGCTTGGCTTAATATTTTTAGCGATTTCAACCACATCGTTATCATAGAAATAAAGACCTGTGACAGCATAATTAGACTTAGGTTGCGCTGGTTTTTCTTCAATAGAAATGGCATTCATATCAGTATCAAACTCGACAACACCAAAACGTTCTGGATCTTTTACTTGATAGCCAAAGACGGTTGCTCCACTTTCTTTACTAGCTGCACGTTGTAGCATTACAGATAAACCTGGTCCATGGTAAATATTATCACCTAATACTAAGGCAACGTGATCATCGCCAATAAATTCTTCACCGATAATGAAGGCCTGTGCTAACCCATCTGGGCTTGGTTGTTCAGCATAAGAAAGAGAGATTCCTAATTCTGAACCATCTCCAAGCATATCTTCAAAGCGAGGCAAATCTTGTGGAGTAGAAATAATCAGTATTTCTTTTATTCCTGCCAACATCAAAACTGACAATGGATAATAAATCATTGGTTTATCATAAATCGGCATCAATTGTTTTGATGCAGCACGAGTTAATGGGTACAAGCGAGTACCTGAACCTCCCGCTAAAATAATACCTTTCATAGTAAGGTCTCCTTATTTATATTAATCCTACATATTATAACACTTTTTTTAAACGCTATCATCTACTAATCTTTTTCACGTATTTCGTAATATCGTAATCCTCTAAATTTAGCTGATTTTCTTTATTTAAGATTAATTGACATAATTCATAACCAATTAATGGGCCCACTGTTAAGCCAGTTGATCCTAATCCACTTGCAGCATACGCACCCTCCATACAAGGGACAGGGCCAAAAAATGGAGAAAAATCACTTGTATAGGCACGAATTCCAACACGTTCAGAAGTCGTATCTGCTTTTTTTAATTGCGGAAAATAGCCAATAGCTTGCTCTTCAAACTTGTCTAAGACTTTAAAATCAATGTTTAAATCAAAAGCCATATCATTTTCGTGACTTGCACCTACAGAGACTTTACCATTATCAAATGGGATAATATCTAGCTCACCTTCTGGCATTACAACAGGATATTTTCCTGTATTAATATTGCTAAAATAATAGTCTCGCAATTGCCCTTTTTGAGGGCGAACATCTACCTGATAGTTGTGCTCATCTAATATCTTAGCTAGCCAGGCTCCACTCGCTAAAACAAGTTTATCAAAATCAATTCCTTGAACACGAAAGCCATTATCAGTTATCGTAAAGTGAACTTCATCCTTGATGACATTAACACCACTTGCTTCTAACAATATTCGTGTTAAGTCCGCCCCTTCTACTCGTGCTCCTCCACTCGCATAAAGTAACTGTTCATAGCCATCTAACTCAGGAAAGTGAGTATTTGCTTCACTTTTATTTAGTATTTGTAAATCGCCTATTAGAGGAGATTCTAGTCGACGTTTATCTGCTAGTGCAAACAATGACTCTAACTGACTCTCGTCCTTTTTTAATAAGAAAACACCAGTTTGCTGATAAAATTTTATTTCAAAACCATCTTTTTGTAAATCCGTGACTAGATTTGAATAAAAATCAGCCCCCAACCTCGCCATGCGATACCAGGATTTATTACGACGTTTTGAAAACCATGGGCTAATAATCCCCGCAGCAGCCTTAGTTGCTTGTCCAACTCCATAATCAAAAACAGTAACCTGAATATCCTTTTCTTTTGATAAGTAATAGGCTAGTGTCGCTCCGACTGCTCCTGCACCAATAATTGCTATCTTTTTCATAATAGCTCCTACATATGGTAAAAGGGATTTGTTGGAGCTTTACTCTCTAAAACTGAAATATCCCAGTCTTTTTCAAGTTTCCACTGCTCAATCATAGTAGCTATTTTAGAAACAAATAAAACCTCAATATGATGACCTGGGTCAATCGCAAGCAAACCATTTGTGATCATTTCTTGTGCAGTATGATAATAAATATCTCCCGTTACAAAAACATCTGCTCCTTTTGCAATAGCTTCTTTGTAGAAACTTTGCCCACTACCCCCGCAAATAGCAACTCGTTGAATTTCAGGATTAGACTTATCATATGAAACTAAACGAACGCTATCTAAACCAAACACATCTTTAATTTTCCATGCAAAAAATTCAAAACTCTGGGGTCTAACATCACCAATGCGACCAATACCATAACCATTACTTGTCTCAGATAGTATATCGGGATATTGAATATCTAATAATTCACAAAACCAGTCGTTAAGTCCATTAGGAACGATATCTATATTAGTATGGCTCACATAAACAGCAATGTCTGATTTAAGAAGGTCTATATAAATCTTATTTTGCGGTGTTGCTACCAAATCCTTTAATGGACGAAAAATAGGAGCATGCTTTACAATCAGAAGATCTACTTGACGTTCAATTGCTTCAGCTACTGTGGTCTCTCGAACATCTAAAGCTACCATGACTGTCTTTATTTCTTTATCTAAAGATCCAATTTGAAGACCTGAAATATCTCCTTCCATAGATAATTCCTGTGGACAATAAGTTTCATATACATCAATAAGTTCTCTAGCTTTCATCAAGAACCTCCTTTATATCCTGTATTTTATCTTCCAAAATAGCGCGTTCTTCAATTTTACTATTAGGAATAGAGTTTAAAGCAAAAGTTAATTTATTAAGCTCGTTTTGCCATTTTTCTTTAAAAACCGTTGTGTTATTGGATAATAAAAATGGACCAAATCGCAATTCTTTAGCAGTTAAATTCATATGACCATGCTTAACAACTAAAATTTCATAGCATTTGTCATTTTCAGTCAAGATATCTTCTGCTACTATTTCAAAATCATTTGCAGCTAACCATTTTCTTAAATCATCTTCCCGATTATTAGGTTGTAAGACTAGTGTTTTAACGTGCTGAAGTTTGTCTATATCGTTATTCAAAATATCAGCAATCAAACGACCACCCATTCCACAGATAGTTATCGTATCAATATTATCTGCTTCTTCAAAAGCTGACAAACCATTTGCTAAGCGAACATCTATCTTTGAAGTGAGACCATGTTCTGAAACGTTTTTCAACGCAGACTGATACGGTCCATTCACCACTTCACCAGCAATGGCAAAATCACAGTATCCCATCTGCAACAAAAAAATAGGTAAGTAAGCATGATCACTTCCTACATCTAATAACCGAGCTCCTTTTGGAACGTAGTTTGCAACTTTTTGTAATCGTTTTGATAATTGTAAATCCATTGTATTTCCTTCAGTTTTTCTCTGTTAAAAGTATAACATCATTAACATCAAAAGAAAAGGAGCAGACCTAATGTATCAACCATTCTGTCTCCTCCTAGTAAACTTATTCCCATAAATTCATTGCATTTTTAAAATCATCCGAAATCGCTAAATCTTTCATTTGGTTATCTTCACGTGCTTGTTTTCTCTCTTCAATTTGTCGAAGTGTCGTCAATCCTTCACGCCGCCAATTGCGAAGGATAGCATTGATATAATTCCAACTTGTTTTCCCATTGAAAACCGCTTCTCTAAGAGCTGCCCTAACAATATCAGGATCTGTCTGATCTTCTTGCAGTGTCTTTTGTAAATCTTCTAATTCAAAAGGACTTAATAAGCGACCTAATTCACGTTCGAAGTCTCCTACTAAATCTTTCAGACGATTCGAATCAGAGGTTTTATTGTCTATTATTACTTGATTATCCTCTTCGAAAAGTTTATCTAATTTAGCAAACACAGGGCTTGTATCAAAGATAATCTCGATTTCATGATTCAACTCAATTGTTTTGACATCTAATAAACCTTGACTTGTTAAATTCGATATAGAACGATTGATATCTGCCACTGTTTTATCAAGTGATGTCGCAATACGGCTCGGTGTTAGATCGGATAAATTAGTTGTATTTTGTAAATAGAAAAATTGCCAAACTAAAAAATCGTCTGCTGTCTTAAAAATAGATTTAAAGTGAAAAAATAAAGCACTTGGTAGAGTCAATTGCCCTGACTGATATTGTTCCAAATAAGTCATAACCTTTCAAATCCTCTCTATCGTCCTAAAATTATGAAATGTGTAACAAAAAGCACCTCTCAACTATTATCATAGCACTTAGAGGCGCCCTTATCATTCATCTATCTTGAATAGGCCTTATCCTGGAAAGTTCATCAATACCTTAGTATCATAACCTTCAATAGCTTTACGACCATTTAATCCATCTAGTTCAACTAGGAAAGCACAGCCTGCGACAACGCCACCGAGTTTTTCAATCATTTCAATTGTCGCTTTTACTGTTCCACCAGTAGCTAAAAGGTCATCAACAATTAAAACACGTTGACCAGGTTTAATAGCATCTGCGTGCATTGTCAATGTATCAAGACCATATTCTTTTTCATAGTCAGCTGAAATAACTTCGCGTGGTAATTTACCTGGTTTACGGACTGGAGCAAAACCAATACCAAGAGCATAAGCAACTGGGCAACCAACAATAAAGCCACGAGCTTCTGGTCCAACAATCATATCAATATCTTTATCAGCAGCATATTGTACAATTTCACGAACAGCATAGCTGTATGCTTTACCATCAGCCATTAATGGGGAGATATCACGGAAAGTAATTCCTTCTTGAGGATAGTTTTCAATTGAAGCGATGTAATTATTTAAATCCATTTCACTTGTCTTTCTAAGGGGAAACCCCTAAAATGTTTTACTCTTCATTATATCATAAAATTAAATAAAATAGTACTGGAAACTTTAAAACCATATGCTAGTTTTGCATATGGTTTTAAAAATTAGGCATCTGTTACCTTGACAAAAGGTGCTCCAATATCAATTCTATCCTCACTATAATAGCTCTGTTCTTTCCAAAGTTGTGAAATTGGATACCAACCAGACAAGGACGGTGTGTAAGGGTCAGAGACATGTGTCAGTCCGTTATTATATCCTTTGAGAACGATTTCATGACTTCCATGAAGAACAAAAACATTATTTTGTACTGCCGCTAGGACATGATAACCATCCTTCAACGCTTGTACAAGGTTAGCTTGAGTTCCTAATGCAGTTGCAGTTACACCCCATTCTTTGGCTGCTTTTAAAATTCCTCTAGAAGTTGTTCCTTGAACACCACGATTAAATTCAACTGTCTTATGGTAAAGGTAATCTGCAATTTGCGTTGGTAAAACAGTTTCTCCTTTCAAAGAAGACAAAATCATAGCTAGAGAAGTTGGTACACAACCAGTTTCTCCTAAAGTTGCCATACCATATCTTCGACTTGCCCACCTTCCATCACGTTGGCTAAAGTAAGGAGTATTATAATTTGAATGTGCGACTTGTAGAGAAGTTTTTACCAATAATTGTTTTTGATTAGAAGCATTTTCCTGATAAACATGGATAAAGTATTTACCATTGTCTCTATGATTTGTAACATTAAATGTCAATGTAGCTTCATGATTTTTGGGTGTGACGGTATACCACTTAAGGTCATCCTGATTATTTTTATCTGACCAAATAGCAATTTTTAAATTCCCAGGACTAATAACATTTGTCACTCGTACATTATAGTTTCCAGTTCCCTTATAGGTCGTTTGGACAGTTACCGGTATTTTAGCAGTCTCAACTAATTTAATTTCGATTGCTTCAATTCGTTTTCCTTGATTAGTACTACCAGCGATGTTATTGTTATAAGTCCAATCCTGCCAACCATAATCTTGCATGTGAACTCGATACATCACACTATAGGTTTTCGATAGCAGACCTGTCAATCGCATCTGAATAGCTTCTACTTGTTGAGATTCATTTGGTACATTACTTTCTCTCCCTGAATTAACAACAGTTTGCCAACCTGAACTATTAAGAAAAGTTCTATATTCTATATTTCCTAGAGCTGTACTACCTAAGTTAAGTTTGATGGCTTTTATAGATTTTGAAAGTCCAATACTACCTCCTAATTGGCCTTCCAAAACCGTTGGTTTCCAACCATCTTTTTGAAGATAAGTTTGATAACTTAATCCAGGATGCTTCATTTCTAAGAATGAATGATCTGTTTTGGAACTAAAATCTGAAGCTTTAGCTACTAGTTTTACTTCCAAAGCCTCTAAACGTTTCGATTCTCCGACTGTACCTGCTACACTATTATTTTTTTGCCAAGCCATCCAACCTTTATCTTGGACGTGAGCGCGATAATAAATATCATAATTTTGTTTTAAATTCCCACTTAAGTCCAATTGAATAGCTTCTAGTCTTTTTCCTTGATAATCCTTACTTGTTTGACTACCTAAAATTTCTCCCCAACCTTTATCTTGTACATGAGTACGATAGAGAATGTCCCCATACTTCAAGGTGCTAAGAGTGAATTTTACTCCATCTAGGGCTTTGGATTCTCCTAAAGTTCCCGCCATTTGTCCTTCAAGTTTATTAGATTGCCAACCATTTTGGCCTACCTTAACCTGATAATTTAAGACAGGTCTCTCTTCCTTAGGTATAGTTGGTGTTAAAACAGATTGTCCTTTAAGGGTAAATTTTACTTCGTAAGCTTCAAGGCGCTTTGACATTCCCAAAGTTCCAGCGTAAGCTCCATTTTTAGCCCAAGCCATCCACCCTATATCTTGAACATGAACACGATAATAGACATCATATAATTTTTGTAAATTATCAGTAAGGTTAATGCTTAGTGCTTCAATAGGTCTACTCTGACCAACAGTACCACTAACTTGACCACTCTCTACTGAAGGTTGCCAACCTTGTCCTTTAACATAAGTTTTATAGCTAAGTTTTCCTGTTATTCCTTCAGGTGCTTTAATAGACAATTTTATTGCCTCAACCTGCTTTTCTTGTCCTACTGTTCCTGAAACTGTTGCATTATCAACCGACTTTTGCCATCCAATATCTTGAACATGAGCAGAGTAAGTCACTGTTGGTAATTGCTTTGTTGAATTTTGTTGAGTAATAACTTCACTATCATTAGCTACTTGATTAACATTAGAATTTGTTTGATTTGCTGAGTGCTCAGCAGTACTAGCTTTTACAACAACTTTTGAGCTAGCATCAAAGGTTTTGACTGGGGTAGCTGCTATCTCTCTAGGATTAGATGAAACAGATGTAGCAAAGCCTGTTTTTATTAAAGGCTCTGCACTATTTTTCATAGCCTCCGAGGAATTAACAGGTAACGTTAACTTGGAAGTATCCGAAATAGTCTGACTGCTATCAGTTTTCTCTGAGATCGTTGAAGTTACTGCTTCTGCCTGTTCTGCCTTGACATCTTGACCAAGAATTGCACTACCACCTAAAATAGTAACGATACCTGCAACGACCCAAAATTTACCTTTTTTGTACATCTTTTTTCTAACGATAGGTCTCATAGATTTTATCCTCACCTTTAATATTCTTTATCAAAAATTCCATTATCTTCTTAATTTTATTACATTTTAATAATATTTGCAATATTATTATTGAAATAACTTATTTATATGCTAAAAAAACCTCTTAAAAAGTGGCTTCTTTAGTATATTATCAACTCATCATAAAATCATATATTTCTTTAGGTGTCCCTAAAGTCATTAATTCTTGAAACTTAACTGTCTCTTTTAATTCTTGATAAATTTGACTCTCAGAGATATCTCGCTTTTCTGCTTCTTTATTGACTGTCATAATCCCCTCTGTAATCGTAACAAAATGTAGTTCTTCAAAAATTTGAATCATTTTAATTAATAAAATATCAGGGATATGAAGGTAGGAACTGAGCTCTTTTAACTTATAACGAACGTCAAATTCTGGGAATTGATATATTGTTTTATATAAACCAGCAAACTGATCACGTGTACCATAACCAGATATAAAATAATTTTTTGGTATCTCATTTTTAAAATAGATGGCATCAAACTGTTTACCTTGAGTCATTTGTTTTAATTCTTGTGGATGATCGGGAACAGTCAAAAGAATAACTTCTTTGCTCTGCTCTTCTTGAGACAGGATTGGCACTCCATGAGGTAAGCTACTTGCTTTGCTTCTAATATCAAATAATTGAATACCGTCTACACGCGCATCCTCCAACATTAATTGTAGGGTTGTGGCACCATTCCATTGATTAACAGATAAAGTGACAGCTAACTCCAAATGTTGTGCTTGTTGGAACTCTTGTAGTTGACTCCCCATATTAAATGCTACCAAATCAAGTGCTTGTCCATCTTGTTCTAGTTTTAATTTCAGATGAGCACCGTTTTGCCCCATGACTCTAGCTTGACTCACTTTAAAATCTTTTAACAAAAAGACTGGCTTTTTATTATCCATTCCAAATGGCGCTAACTTTTCAAAATCTCTAACAGTGTCTAAACTAAGTTCGTCAAAACGTAGCTCACTATCAATTGTCAGAGTTTTTTTCTGACTCATGTCCAATTGTTTTTTAGAGATATAGTCACATAAAACTTGAGAAAGATCACCCACCTTACTTTCCTCTAAAGTCATGCCTGCTGCTCCGCTGTGACCTCCAAAAGCAATGAATAATTCTCGATGCTGGTCAAAAGCTTGAAAAATATCAAGTGCTTCTACACTTCTGGCACTTCCTTTAGCAATACCATCTTCAATATTCAAAACAATAACAGGTTGTCCAGTTCTCTCTAAAATACGACCCGCCACAATACCTAAAACCCCTGGATGCCAATTTTCTTTTGCTAAAACTTGTACAGGCTTTGTTTGATCAAGCATTTGCATAGCTTGGTCAAAGATAGTTTGAACGATTTCTTTTCGCTCTTCATTTTTTTGATCAATCATTTGGGCTATTGCTTGAGATTCTTCATCATCAAACCCTGTCAGTAATTCAATAGCTGGATTAGGGTCATCAAGTCTTCCTAAAGCGTTTAATTGTGGAGCAATTTTAAATCCAATAGTTTCTTCATTTAGTGTTTTTAAATCAATATTTGATAGAGATATTAGCTCCTGTAAGCCTATTCTTTCACTATCTTTCATAACTTCAAGTCCAGCTTTTACCATGATACGATTTTCATCAGTTAGGCTAACCATATCTGCAATCGTCCCAATAGCAACCAAATCCAACATTTCTGTCGGGATTGTTTCTAAGAGAGCACAAGCTACTTTAAAAGCAACACCACACCCTGCTAAATAAGGAAATGGATAATTAGCATCAGGATGTTCTGGGTGAATAATAGCATAAGCACAAGGTAAATCTGCTGGCATACTGTGATGATCAGTAACTACCACGTCCACACCTTGATTTTGAGCATATGCAATTGCTTCATGCCCTGCCACACCATTATCAACCGTAATGATTAATGAAACATCTTGTTGTTCAATAAAATATTTATAAACACTTTCATTGGGACCATAACCATCTGTAAAGCGATTTGGGAGATAAACCTGGACTTCAGCTCCCATCATATTTAAAGCTTCTTTCATGATTGATGCTGATGTCATTCCATCAGCATCATAGTCTCCATAAACTAAAATAGTTTCATTATTTTCAATAGCTCGTCTAATACGATTAACAGCTTTATCCATATCATTTAACAAATAAGGATCATGGAGATTTTCCAAATTAGTTTGTAAAAAATGATGTAATTCCGCTGATGTCTTAATACCTCGCGAATAAATTAAGGAAGCCACCGCTTCACTTATCTTTTCTTTTTTTGAAGCCTCAAAAAAGCCAGCGTCTGGCTTTTGGTTATTGAGGACCCAACTATACTTAGCAGATATCATTTATAATTGAATACCTTTCTAGCAAAATAATCAGCTGTTTTTGGAAATAAACTATAACATTTATGCGCAAAAGCTAATATAAAAGGAAGATTTAATTCTCTCTTATTTTTTCCAAGAATAGAAACTAGTTTTTTAGCTACTTTTTCTGGTGTTAGAGCAAAACGACCTATACTTGCTAAATAATCGCCACTTGGATCAGCCTGAGCAAAAAATCCTGTTTTGATTGGTCCAGGGTTTACACTTGTCACATAAACATTTTTTTCTGCTAATTCTAAACGAAGAGCATTCGAAAATCCAACGACAGCAAACTTACTAGCCCCATAAACGCTAGCTTTACTTGTTGCTATGAGGCCAGCCATGCTTGCAATATTAACGATATGACCAGATTTTACAAGAGACATCTTATGTCCTATCTGACGAGCTATAGACATCGTTGCAAATGTATTCACAGCAAACATGTCTTTGACTTCTTCACCACTATAATCCCAAAATTCTTTAAAAGAACCAAATCCAGCATTATTAATTAAAATATCAATTTGACCAAATTCACCATAAATTTTTTCAATCGTATTCGTTACAGCATTGTCATTAGTTATGTCTAGTGATAAACATAAGGTATTTGGTCTCTTTCCATAAAGCTTTTCAAGTTTTTCTCTTGATCTCCCTGTGACAATTAAATGGTCGTCTTGAGGTAATTGGTTAATAATTGCCTGTGCTAAACCACCAGAAGCACCTGTAATCAGTATCGTTCTTGCCATTTTATATACCTACTTCTTCCAAATCTCTAACAAGATGGGTATTTGAAAAAATCGTCTTTGCATCTTCTTCCATTTGCCAACAATCTCGCCCCATAAAACGAGCACTAACATGATTTAATAATAGTCGTTTAGCATTTGCTTGTTTAGCGATATCAGCTGCTTGCATATTGGTTGAATGCCCATGCGATTTAGCAATTCGCTCATCACCCTTACCATAAGTAGATTCGTGAACTAAAACATCAGCGCCCAAAGCTAACCTAATACTTGCATCTGTTTTTCTAGTATCTCCCAAAATAGTGATTACTTTACCCTTTTTCGGTTCAGAAATATAATCTTTAGCAATAATTTCTCTACCATCTTCTAAGGTAACATTCTCACCATTTTTGACTTTCCCAAAAAGAGGACCAAATGGAACACCTGCTAGTTTCAATGCTTCAGCATCTAAAGTGCCCTCAAGATCTTTTTGCACAACACGATATCCCATACAAAAGATAGTATGATCTAGCTTTTCTGCATAAACGGTAAATTTATCTGTTTCCATAATTTTTCCGAGTGATGATTCATCAAACTCGTGAAAATGGATTCGATAAGGTAAACGTGAACCTGATGTCCTTAAGGCAGTCATAACAAAACTTTTTATACCAACCGGTCCATAAATATCTAAATCTGTCTGCTCTTCATTGGCTTGAAAAGCCCGACTGGATAAAAAACCTGGAAGACCAAAAACATGGTCTCCGTGCATGTGCGTGATAAAAATTTTTTTAACTTTACGAGGTTTAATCGTAGTTTCTAAAATTTGACGCTGTGTACCCTCTCCACAATCAAACATCCAAACCTCGTTAATTTCATCTAATAATTTCAAGACTAAACTTGAAACATTACGAGCTTTCGCTGGTTGACCAGCTCCAGTTCCTAAAAATTGAATTTCCATACTTGTTGACTTTTTTATAATCCTTCCATAACTTAATAAATTTAATTAGTAGATTTAGTATCAATATAAATAACTGACTCACGTCCTTGACTAGAATAATAGTATTTACCTGACTTTGTTTTAACCAACTCTAATAGCTCTTCTTGATTGAAACTAGTTATTTTAATAATATCTTTTTTAAGTTGTAAGACATTCCCTAGTAAACTTGTTTCTGGTGTAATATTTTGAGATTCTGTTTCGTCAAAATCTATTTTTGCCATTCTGATACCAGACCGATCTCGATAGACTTTATATTGAGGAAAAATCTGTGCAATTTCTAAGAGTAACTGCGGTGTAATGACTTCTTTAACTTCAGAAAAAACACTCGCTTCTTCTTGATCATTTAGGTAAGCAAAACCAAATGATTTTCCTGATAAATTCAAACGAATAAAAGGTTTTTCTTCATCAAACGATAAATGTTTTGGAAACAAGCCCAAGGCTTTGGAAAGATCAAAATAGTAATCAGTTGCAGCTTCTGGCCCTTGCTTTTGATATATTTCAGCAAAATAAGCATTAATCACACTAGGAGGTGGGGTGATAAAATCAAGTCGTTGTTGCTTAGAGAGGCCATCTAGTTTTTTCTCTAGATAAACTTTATCTAAGCTCGTAAAACCACCATAAGTCAAAGCTAAATCAATATAATCAATCATAAAATTCTTCCAGCTTCCATTTTTGTTTAGGAGAAATATAGCCTGTAATATTCTCGTATTCTTCTTCAAAGGTGTAGGTATCAAGCAATGCTATTTTATTGAGATCATAGAGCTTATATGCTTGATTTTGATGCACTCTAATCGAAAATTCGTCAAAGATATGTCGTATTTCATCCACAATAAGACGGCGTAATAAATCCTTACTCCCTTGTTTTTTGGCTGCAATTCTCACATTAGGAAAAGTTGTTGCATTCAGCTGCTCAGTGACATCCATCTTGTTGTATATCGCTAAACGAGGAATATCTATCATATCTAAGTCTTTAAGAATCTCCATAACAACTTTTTCGTGTTCTTCATGATTAGGGTCACTAGCATCAATAACATGAAGTAATAAATCGACATGTCGACTTTCTTCTAAGGTAGACTTGAAAGCCGCAACTAACTCTGTAGGTAAATCTTGAATAAAACCAACAGTATCTGTTAAAGTGACTTGAAATTGATTTTGTAAATAGATCTGCTTGGTTGTAGCGTCTAACGTTGCAAATAATTCATTGGCTTCATATTGCTTATCATCGGTTAAAACATTCATAATAGTTGACTTGCCATCATTTGTATATCCAATTAATCCAATTTTAAAGGTTGTCGAATCAACACGTCTTTCTCGAACTGTCTCGCGATTTTTTTCTACAATCTTCAATTGTCTTTCGATATCAGAAATTTGATGACGAATGGAACGACGATTCAACTCTAACTGAGATTCTCCTGGACCTCGGCTTCCGATTCCTCCTGCTTGACGACTAAGCATAATACCTTGTCCAACTAAGCGTGGTAACATATATTTCAATTGCGCTAGATGAACCTGTAATTTTCCTTCATGACTTCTAGCACGCATAGCAAAGATATCTAAAATAAGTTGCATACGGTCAATAACTTTAACACCAAGTTCAGCTTCCAAATTAGAGTTTTGTCGCGGAGTCAAACGATTATTAACCACAACGGTATCAATCTCATCTGCTTCTACAATAGCTTTTATCTCCTCTAATTTACCAGATCCGATAAATGATTTACTATCATATTTATCTCTTTTTTGATAATAATGATTAACAACATTTGCTCCTGCTGTCTTAGCTAAGCTAGCAAGTTCTTCCATGGACATTTCAAAATTCTCAGTATCTTGAAGTTCTACCCCAACTAAAATAACACGTTCTTGCTCTTCTTTAGTTTCTATCACCTATAATCTCCTTTCAATATTTTTTTCTTGTTCTAAATACGTAATCTTTATTATAACATAATGCCCTTTAAATGCGAGAAACGGCTTTATTTACTTTGATGATAAAAAATCACTGACTTTTCGCTTGATTTTTTGTTGATAATTTTCCTCACCAACCATAATAAATTCGACATTCATACGGTTTCTAAACCATGTTAATTGGCGTTTTGCAAAACGTCTGGTATTTTGTTTTAGTTTATCAACAGCTTCTTCTAATGGTATTTGCTTTGAAAAGTAAGGAAATAATTCTTTATAGCCAATTCCTTTACTTGCTTGAACACTCGGGTAGTTATCGTATAGCCATTTAGCTTCATCTAAGAGACCATTGTCCATCATCAAATCAACTCGTCTATTGATACGATCATAAAGCACCTGACGATCATCATTCAATCCAATTAATAAAACATCATACGGACTTTCACTATTTTGCAAATTATTCCCAAACTTCGCCAATTCTAATGCACGAATGGCACGTCGACGATTAACTTGTGGTATAATAATGGATTGTTCTGTCAACTTTTCAAATAAATCTTCATCACTTAGAGACTCTAATTTTTCACGATAGGCCATAAGAGTTTCTTGATTGACTTCGCCTCCTAAATGATAGCCCTCAAACAAACTCTGTAAATATAGGCCAGTACCTCCAACAATAATAGGAATTTTCCCCTTAGAAATAATCGTATCAATAGCTACTTTTGCCTCTTTGACGAAATCATAAACCGAATAGTTCTCATTTACTTCACGAACATCAATCAAGTGATGATAAGCTTGTTCTTGCTCTTCTTTACTAGCTTTAGCCGTTCCGATATCTAACTTCTGATAAACTTGCTGACTATCACCACTAATGATTTCGCCATTGAAAGTTTTAGCTAATTCAATTCCTAATGCTGTCTTCCCAACCGCAGTTGGACCAACAACTGCTATAAGCTTGATTTTTCTCATGATACTTCTCAATTCTATAAAGGTTTTTACTTGAAATTTAACTAGTATTTCGTTACCATAATTATATCATAGATAGAAGCAGAGTCTTCATCATAGATTGGAGAATTATTATGGTTAAAAAATTCGCATTTGCTAAAGGAATAGCAACAGGAGTCGTTGCAACAGCTGCTACTCTTGCAGGTGCTGCATTTGCTATCAAAAAAACAATTATTGAACCTGAGGAAGAAAAAATAGCTTTTATCGAAGAAAATCGTAAAAAAGCTGCACGTAAACGTGTCTCTCATTAAACAATAACTCCCTTACTAGCTAGTAAGGGAGTTATTTTATATTAAATTGTTCGCCTTAAAAAGAAAATATAACGTACCATTACTATCATAACAATAAGAGTTGTTGTCCCAATTTCAAAGTGGACTAGCCCCTGTATATCAACTGGTAATGATAGATGCTGAATACTTAATTTAAGTGAGGTAGCTGAGATAACAAGGGGGAAAGTAAAGGCTGAGAAACCTGGTGTAAAATCACCAATCAGTAATTTAGGCACCTGAAAAAGAATGAAAAAATAAAGAAATTGTGCCATTACGATTAATAGCAGTAATAAACCTCTATTTGGTGACACAAAACTATTGACATATCCCGCTGTGATTAGCGACATTGGAGCGCAAATAGTAGTTATATTAGGCTTAACTGCCGAAGGTAGCCCGATTTTATATGCTTTAATGAATAGAAATGGTAATAATACTAAAGTTGCAATAAAACCATACCAAAAGACTATTTTCCCAATAGTGAATTGTCCACTAATTGGTGCTGTCAGGCTAGCTACCCCTATACCAACATAGAGGACAGACCAAGAAGGAAAAAGATTAGCCATCGAAAAGTGTCTCAAATATTTCCATGAAAAAATAGCCATATGAATGATTAACGCAATAAATGACAACCACCATACACCTTTTGACAGAACGGCTACCCATATTCCTAAACTTCTAAATAATAAGATATAGGTTGATAAAATCATACCTGCCATAAAAAAAGTAGTAAAGACAGAAGCAATCAAAGGATTGCTTAACTCCTTCCTGCTTTCTTTTTTATTTTTTAATATTCCTTTGATTAAAAAATAAAAAAAACAAGTGCTACTAGCCCTAAACAATAGCGAACATAGGTGCCATATCCCTCTAGAAGGTTCCCCAAAGCTAATAGCCCTAATACTAATCCCGCCATCACTAATGGTGGTTTTTCCCAATTTTTCATCATATACCTCATAAAAAAACGTTTACATCTATTAAAACACAATTAGATTTTGCTGATAAGTGATTTTATTAACTTAATGAAAAGAAGCTAGTCCATTGACTAACTTCTTTTTTAAGCTCTTCTAAAGTTTGCTTTTATTTTAAGTGACGATTCCTCTTTAAAGAGAGACCTACTAGAGCAAGTAGACTTGCTAGAATGCTTATTCCTACTACACTTAGTATTTTTGATGACTTATCTCCAGTTTTTGGCAAATTAGCTTCATTTGTCAGATATGAATCGGCCTTCTTAGAAACTACAGGAGTTATTGAGGTCTTATTAGCTATTCTATTTACTTTTTCTACCGTTTTAGATTCCTTGAAAGATTGTGTTTTGGGATAATCTGCTTGCAATTCCTCCTTAGGGCTAGGAGCAACTTTGCCAACTTTAATCACAATTGCTGTTAATGGATCAATCAGCAAACTATCTTTTTCAAAATGAACACCTCTAGGAGTTGAGATTGGTTTAATCCCCGCTTGATCAGCATCAACAATTACTTGCCCTTTTAAAAGGTGTTTATATTTTTCACCTAGTAAAACGTTTCTAGCTTTACTATCAGCATTAACAAATACTGCGTAAATATCACCTTTAGAATCTATTGTTTGGTAAGCAATAACCAAATCTTTTTCTTTAATATCACCTTGACCTACCTCTGTAATCAAGCTAACCTCACGATCAATTTCTGCTTTGCTCAATTTCCGGAAAGCATCTGTTGAACGCCTTAATGTGATTAAACCTGCTGTATAGGCCTGTGTTTTCGTTGAAATTGGGTGTTTGTTATTATCTGTGGCTGCTGCCCAATCAAAATGATTAATGGCATCTGAAGAATCATATGAATCATGAATAAAATATGGATATTCTTTAACAGCTTCAATAAGTGTTGCTTTATTAGGCAATTTGTCATCTGAAACTTTTGTCATGTAATCAGGGTTAAGTAAACGCTTCGTACGACCATACTCTTGACCAGAATGAATGAATGCTGTCCCTTGAGATGTTAAAATCATTACATTTCCTAAACGCAGACGTCTATGAATCTCTTCTTCAGCTACCTTAGGGTCTTTATTAATTGATTTTGCAATCACATCATGCAAGGTAAGGTTATCATGTGCAGCAATATACTGCACCACATCTCCTGGCGAATCTGCTTCAAAATTCCCAGGTTGTGCTTTGATATTTTTAAAAATACCTTGTAAAGATTGTGGGCCACCTGTGATGAAAGCTGGAGTACCTTCATTTGGAAAACCAGATTTCAAGCTATTACGAATATCATCTGAAAAGACGCCAACTGTATCGGTTGACTTCATCCAATCTTGGTCAGCTGGTTTAACCGGCTGACCTTGATCGCCTTGGAATGTTCTCCAGCCCTCACCAATCATAATCATATTAGGATTAATAGCTTTAGCTTCTTTATAAGCTAATTCAATCGCAGCCGCATCATGATCTCCCATCATATCAAAACGGAAACCATCAACTTTAAATTCACTTGTAAGATATTTAATGGAATCAACCAAAACACGACGACTCATTGCATGAGTGGTTCCTAAACGTCCCCCTCCAAAACTTTCTCTTGGTGAACCATCTTCATTCATAAAGTGATAATAATTAGGTTCTATATCCTCAAAGAGATAAGTTTTTGCAGTGTGATTATAGACGACATCAAGTATAACCCCCATGCCACGTTTATGAATATCATGTATTAATTGTTTTAATTCGGCGATACGTGCTGATGGATCTTTTGGTTTCTCTGAATACATCCCAGAAAGAGCAAAATAGCTCTGTGGGTCATAGCCCCAATTGTAATTATTGTCTGAGGAAGTGTAAGCTGTTGAGCGTGACTTATCCATTTCATTAACATAAAAATAACTCAATACCGGTAAAAGCTGAATGTGTGTAACTCCTAATTTCTGTAAATAATCTAGTTTCTCTGAAAAGGCTGCAAAGGTACCAAATTGATTTTTTAATTTTCCATCCAAAGATCGATCAGAAGTGAAGTCTCTTACATGTGCTTCGTATATAACAGCATCTTGTCTTCCTTTAAAATTAGCAATTTTAGCAAAACTTAAATTTTGAGGTCCAAGTTGACTTGGATTTACAAAAGCTGCTTTAGCCGTTTTAATATCATCATTAACAGTATTACTATCCCACTCTGCTAATGACTTTGCATAAGGATCTAAAATCTTAACCTTATCCTTACCTCTTTTTATTTCGTAAAGATAATAGTAACCAGTATAGTTTTTAATACCTAATTTAGTATCAAGTATCGTCTGCCAAACACCTTTATTATTTTTCACAAGGGGGGTAGTCGCTACAACCCTGTTTTGGTTATCTTTGTCATAAATAATCATAGTGACACTATCAGCACTCGGTGACCAGAGGCTGGCTTCAACTTTTGAACCATCTTGATTGAGAACTGCACCTAAATTTCCACTATAAGCATAAAGTTGGTCTTTAAATTCCCAAGATTGCCTTGTCATGACATTGTTACCATTATAAGATATGTTGAAATGACCTTGTTTAGGATTAAAGTCGCCTTTGATTATTAAAAGAGATTTACTAGTATCGAGAGTGATATCAGAAATTTGTATAGCATTTTGATTTTTATCAGTCACTTTCAATTCTTTTAAAATTTCAGTTTTATCTACCCCATCTAGAGTTGTAAAACTTGCTTGAATACTTGTTAAATCAATTTGTTGGGCATCCTTTAGCTGCACTTGATCAATGTAATAAGGATTATTATAAACCTTTGGATCCTTATCTTTTACAAAAATTTGGTTATGGTTAGCTAAATCTCTAAAAACATAGTCGTTGGGTTGAACTTTCACTGCATCTCCTGTCTTACTTTCATCTAAGATTAGAAAACCAATCTCTTTGGCGTTAGTTTTTAGTGATACATCAATATACCTTCCATATAGTCCTTGATTCACAAAATTACTACCATCTGGCCAAGTTGTTGAGGGGGTTGCAACATCTTTAAAGAGCCATGCTGATAAGTGGTCATAGTTACTAGAGGAACTCAAATAGTTAATACGGACATACCCTTCTTTGAGGGGTTGATAAGTATGTATACCGTACTTTTCATCAATCCAAACTTGGTTCATCTCAGGTCGTAATAATGGAATATGATGATCGCCGCTTAAATTTGTCCCTGCTTTGTTATTAATTAAAAAAGATATTTGTTTTCGTTGTTTTTCAGATAATTTAAAATCAACATAATAACCGTAATCATCTTTCTTAGCATCAGTCATAGGGATAGCACCATTTGGCCAATTACTAGACGGTTGATCAACATCTCCCCATATCCAAAGTCCAGTGCTTTCTACAGGATGACCTTGAGGCAATTCTTTAAGATGTAGCCTAAAGTAACCATTTTCAATCCGTGGAGCTTGATTAGCTACTTTCAAGGTAGGGCTTGGAGCACCTATAGCTTGAGAAGTTTTGTCGGGAGTATTTTGCAATGTAGATGGTGCTACTTTTAAATCTAAGGTATTTTTATCTGAAACAGGACCTTTATTTTCTTCAAGCAGGCTTGTCGCCTTATCCGGCTCTGTCACTCCCTTTTGAGTGTCAGTTTCATCTGATACTAATTGCTTGGTATCCGGCATATCTGAGGGTGTCACAACCGTCTCAGAGTTTGAGTTTATGTCATCTTTTAAATTAGTAGATTGTTGGTTGTCAACCTGATTAATATTCGACTCTGCAATCGCTGTAGTTGCAGGAGAAACACTTACTTCTTCAGCAAATACCTGTGGACTATGAAGAAAAATACATACCCCTGTTGTAACTGAAGCTACTCCAACACTTAACTTTCTAATCGTGTATTGAGTTTGTTTATCACCAAATAAGTCTTTTCTTTTCATATCATTCTCCTTTTTTAATGAATTGTTACCAATAAAATCATAACAATTTACGCAAGCGCTTGCAACAAGTAAATGATTTCTTTATTTTTTTGAAATTTTCACTAAAACTATCAATAGCATTACAAAAAAGCTAAGCAATATTGCCTAGCTTTTTTATCAAAAATTTCCTCATATCAAATGATTTTCATCAATTTGATAGTCCTTTAGCAGACCTTGAAGTCTATCAAATTCATAACAAAAATGTTCAGGAATATGACCGTCAGAGCCTATAGAGTATTGTTTACAACCAAGCTGTTTGAGTATCTCTAAAGCATAGCGATAAAGTTTTTCATTCCCATATAGATAAAGGGATTTGGTATTTAGTTCAAAAGCTAACCCCTTAGATAACATCTTTATGAAAATGCGCTTCAATTGCGTTTCAAACGGTTTTAAATCTTCTACATCTAAGTTTAACTTACGAAAACCATAATCAAAGTGAGCTAAAACGTGCGCTTCCACACGGCCTATGGCAAATTCCATACGATTAAAGTAATCTGCTAAAAGCTCCTTTGTTGGTACTTTCAGAGCTTCTTCTTGCAGATAATCATACCTACCATTATGATGGATTGACAATAGTTTTAAATCAAATTCTTTATTTTTTAAATAATCTAAAATATCTGATTCCCTATCTTTAAAATAACCGATTTCAATTCCTTTTTTAAATCGATTTCCATATTTCTGATTAAGATAATCTATTTTTTGACAATAAGCACTATAATCAGGAACATCGTCTTGACCGGTGTAAGGATTTGATAAATCAAAATGTTCTGTCGTGATAAATTCACCTGTAAAACCATTAATATAGTCCTCAAATGCCGTTTGACAATCATAGGAAAAATACGTGTGTAGATGATTATCTCTCATACCAACTCCTATCCTTAATCTTTTAAAATATCTGCTACTATCTTTTGTAAATCAACGATTAGATCTTTTTCAAACCATGGATTCTTCTTTAGCCAAATTTGATTTCGCGGTGATGGGTGAACCAGGGGTAAATAATCGGGTAGATAGTCTTTGTAAGCTTTAACTGTTTCTGTTAGATTTTTATGTGCGGAGCTTCCAAGATAATATTTCTGAGCATACTGACCAACTAGCAAGGTCAATTGAACATTAGGCATTTCTTTTAAAATAAGAGGGTGCCATTTCTCCGCAAAACCTTTTCTAGGGGGTAAATCTCCTGATTTTCCTTTGCCTGGGTAATAAAAATCTAAAGGTAAAACAGCAAATTTTCCAGAATGGTAAAATGTCTCTTCATCAACTCCAAGCCACTGGCGTAGACGATCTCCAGATTTATCTTTCCAATAGAGTCTTGCTTCTTGAGTTTTTAAACCAGGTGCTTGGCCAACAATATTGATCCTAGCTGTTTTAGGAGCAGCAAACAAAGGATCAATACCATTTTCTGTATAATTTTGATTCTGTAAATCACTTTTTATTGCTTTAATAATTTTTTCCAAGTCAGTCATAAAGTCTCCAAATCTAACCTTATGAAAAGAGGCAAAGACACTTTCATGTCTTCACCACCCTTTATCATTGATCACATATTTAGTTTAAGGATTATTTTATTTGATTAATTCATAGATAGCTTCTGCGTAGATAGCAGCCGAACGGAAAATATTTTCTAAAGGCATGTACTCATTAGCTTGATGCATAGTGTTTTCATCTCCTGGGAACATGGCACCGTATGCAACACCCCGTTCAAGTAAGCGACCAAATGTCCCACCACCAATAACCTGTTCATGTCCTTTAAGACCAGTTTGCTTTTCATAGACAGCTAGTAAGGTTGATACTAATTCATCGTCCATAGGTACATAGTGTGGTGTGTGTTCATGGTCAGAAAGAGTCACTTTTTCAACTCCGTTAAGTTTCTCAAGCTTAGTTTGGATAGTTTTAGCATCTGTCCCTTGTGGGTAACGGAAATTAAGAGCGATAGTATTATCATCATTAGTTTCATCAAACTGGAAGACACCTGCATTCATGCTCAATGGTCCCATACAGTCATCTTCATAAGCTACTCCAAGTTTTTCACCTGAGAAGTCTTCGTGAATAATGTTGGCTGTAACATCTAAGAAAGCACGAGCAGGACCTTCAAAATCAAATTGACTTAGATAAAGAGCTAAATAAGTCGCCCCATTAACACCTTCTTGTGGTGTTGAACCATGAGCAGATTTACCATAAACTGTTGCTGTATATTGCTCATCTTCTACAGATAATTCTGCTTTCAAATTATGTTTACTTGCAAAATCAGCTAGACTAGCCCCAAGTGTTGTCTGATCTAAATGACTTGTGAAACGTGCTGTGGCTGATTCTGGAACCATGTTTTCGCGAAGTCCGCCAGAAAAGCTATGCAGTCTAACAGCTCCCTTATTTTCTCCTGAAAAATGTAAATATTCAGTAATATTACCTTTTTCACCATTTATAATTGGAAATTCTGCATCTGGAGAGAAACCAAAATCAGGTTTTGGAAGACCAACATGTTCGAAGTAGTAATCCATATCTCCCCATCCAGATTCTTCATCAGTTCCTACAACAAAACGAACTTTCTTAGATGTTG
The DNA here is from genome assembly GCF_001811765.1 of Streptococcus sp. HMSC076H09. NCBI lineage: Bacteria > Bacillati > Bacillota > Bacilli > Lactobacillales > Streptococcaceae > Streptococcus > Streptococcus sp. HMSC076H09. Next base: position 43,228 of record NZ_KV806590.1, read on the forward strand.
GTAGCCCAAGCTCTTTAATAATTTTTAGAGCATAATAACATGCCATTGTTGGTCCCTTATCGTCTGATGAGCCTCGAGCATATAAACGGTTATCCTTGATAACTGGTTCATAAGGGTCTGTATCCCAACCGCTGCCTGCAGGAACAACATCTAAATGCCCAAAAATACCTAGTTCTTCTTCGCCTTGACCAAATGTAAAGTGTCCCGCATAATTATCTACGTTTTTTGTTTCGTAGCCATCTCGCTCAGCCATCTCAAGGAAAAATTCCAAGGCTTTTACAGGTCCAGGACCAAATGGATGCTCTGCATCAGCTTGTGAATCATCACGCTCCGAGTTAATGCGAAGAAGATTTATTAAATCGTCCATCAAAGCGTCTTTGCGTTTGTCTACTTCTGCTCTAAAATCAATTGTCATTACGGCAACTCCTTCTATAAAATATTATGTAGTTTGTGCTTAAAAATTAACGTTTTTCAATAATATGATCAACTGGCAAACGATAACTAGGTTCAACCTTTTCATCACTATAACCAACAGTAATTAATATTTCTGGTCTAAAACGTTTATCTATCTCTAAGACATCATTAGTAATCGCTTTATCGAACCCTAAAATCATATTAGAACTAATACCTTGATCTGTCAAGGCAAGTACTAAATTCATAGCAACGATACCTGCATTTAAAGAGAGATACTCTCCAGTTTGTTTTTCACTATATAAAGCATAGCGTGGTGGTAGAGTTTCCATGTAATAACCAATTAAATCATCAGGAAGAGATCTACGACCAATACGAGCTATTTTCCGTGATCTCTGTCCTAAATCTGTATCTGTAAATAAAGCAATAACATACTGCGCTTGATTAATTTGGTTACAATTACTTTCCGGTAAACCTTCTGCTAGAGCAGATTTTTTTTCTTGGACAACGACAAACTTCCAAGGCTGAATATTATTAGCAGATGGCGCTAATGTCGCAATTTCAATAGCAGTTCTAACATCTTTAAAGTCGACTGGTTTATCATTAAAATGTTTCACAGCATGGCGCTTCTTATTTAATTCTAGAAATTTCATAAAAACCTCCTATTCTATTTGATTTTCCCTACTATTCTATCACTTTTTAAAATGCGTTTCAGCTTTTGAAGGCAAAATTGATAAAAAAGTGAAACCGGTTTGAAAACTACCATAAAAAACAAACAAACTTGTGGTACAATATCTAATGACTATAAAAAAGGAGCTATTCATGCTACGAGCATTAAAAGAAGATTTTTTTCTAACCTTAACCTCTTTAAAAAATCAATTTTGGGTTTACATTGGAACTGGTATCTTAATCCAAACTTTAGTTGCTTATTTAGTAAAAGGAATTCTGAGTTTTATCTTTCGTCGGATATTGATATTGTCAAATACTCCCGCAGTGACTAAAGACAATTGGACTTTACTTTTTAATCATCCCTTAGCTTTATTACTCTTTATACTTTATATCGTAATCCTAATTGGGTTCATCTATACTGAGTTCGCTATCTATACTATTGCCATACTGAAAACTGAATTTTCTCTCAGTATCAAAAAATGGCTAACAATCTTTCCTAAAAAAATAAAATCACTTTTAGGACCACAGCTAATTTGGGTATCAATCTACTTACTTTTGACAATTCCTCTAGCTAACCTTGGTCTAAGGTCAAGTATACTAGAGCATCTTAAAATTCCTGACTTTATTTCTGGCGAGTTAACAAAGACAGTCTTTGGAAAGATAGGTTACTCTACCCTTTTACTGCTTATTTGTTACTTAAACCTTCGATTAATTTATTTTCTCCCGCTGACCATTTTAACTGACTACAATGCTAAAGAAGCACTTTTAGAGAGTTGGAAACTTAGCCGCGGAAAGCATCAGTGGCGTCTTCTAAGTAAAATTATTTTAACCAGTTTATTTATATCTGTAATTGGAACAGTTGCACTAGCTGTTGTTGCTGGTACATCTTCATTCATTGATCATTCTGGAAACAATTTTCCTCTTCAAGCCACTTTCTATAACCTTTTAAAATCAATACTTTTTGCCGTAACACTTCTTATTAAATGTTTAATCATAAGTCACCTATTAGCAGATATTAAACAAAATAAAAGTATTGTTCAACAATGGAGAGCTTGGAAAGGCGTCCAACATAAGCAAAAATTTAAACACATTGCTTGTGTTATCCTAGCTCTAGCTATTGGTACCACTGCCTTAAAAAATGCTATAGCTCTGGCTCTCCTACAAGATAACATTTCAATTAAAAAAGAATTAATAGCCCATCGTGGTGATACATCACATGGCGTTGAAAATTCTATTGAAGCATTAAAAGCAGCCCATAAAGCAAAAGCAGATTATTCAGAGATGGATGTTATCATGACAAAAGATCATAAATTAGTAGTCATCCATGATGATAATCTCAAACGACTCTCTGGTATGAACAAAGATGTTTCTAAACTAACTTTAGATCAAGTTACAAAAATCCCAATTCACCAAGGGCGTTTTGCTAGTCACATTCCATCATTTGCAGAATTTATGAAGACCGCTCAGTCACTAGATCAAAAAATCATGATTGAATTGAAACCGTATAATCAAAACCTCGATATCTATGCGGATGAATTTATCAAAGAATTTAAAGAGCTTCGTCTATCAACCAAGCATAAAGTAATGTCTCTCAACTTGACACTCATTGAAAAAGTTGAGAAAAAATTGCCACAACTTGATACAGGTTACCTAATCCCACTACATTGGGGAACGCTTCAAAATCATAACGTTGACTTTTATGGGATTGAGGAATTTTCATACAATGATTGGATTGCATATCTCGCCCAAGAATATAATAAACAGCTCTATGTTTGGACTATTAACCGTGATAACCTTATGATACGTTATTTACAAAGCCCAGTTAATGGAATCATCACAGATGAACTCAACCTTTTCAAGGTCATTAATAAAGATATCAAAAATAGCCCTAATTATTATCAAAGAGCTCTCCAACTTATTGATAGCGAGGGTTAAATTAAATAAAAAGCTTAGTAGAACAGTATCTACTAAGTTTTTTATTTAGGAGGATCATTAAGAGAATCTCGGAGACTTTCTGCAACAGTCCTAGGAATACCACACATAATAATGTCCTCAATCTCAGCTTTTTGGATATTAGGTAAGCTTTTAAAATGTTTCATTAGCAATTGTTTACGTTTTGGTCCCAACCCAGTGATACCATCTAATTTTGAAGAAAAGGAATTTTTGGAGCGTAATTGACGATGAAAAGTAATAGCAAAACGATGTACCTCATCTTGAATACGGTGAAGTAAGAAAAATTCTTCTGAATTACGCGGTAATTCTACTACTTCTAAAGGATCTCCAAAAAGTAATTCATGTGTTTGGTGTTTATCATTCTTTTGCAAACCTGCAATAGGTATGGCTAAACCTAATTGGTTCTCAATAACATCACGCGCTATATTTACTTGCCCCTGACCACCATCAATTACAATCAAGTCCGGAGGTGTCAAGCCATCTTTTAAAACCCTACTATAACGCCGATGAATGACTTCTCTCATACTAGCATAATCATCTGGTCCGATAACAGTCTTAATTTTAAACTTTCGATAGTCTTTTTTACTTGGCTTTCCATTCACAAATACCACCATAGCAGCTACTGGACTTGTCCCTTGAATATTGGAATTATCAAATGCTTCTATGCGTACTGGTTTAGGGATATTAAGAAGATTACCTAAATTTTCAATTGCCCCATGAGTTTTACGAATATCTTTTTCCAGTAAGTCAAACTTCTGTTGTAAACTGACACGAGCATTTTTTATTGCCAGATTTACTAACTGTTTCTTTTCACCACGTTGTGGTTTAACAATCTTACAGCCTACAATTGTTTCAACCGACTTAGCATCAATATCCTGTGGAATAAAGACTTCTTTGGGTAGAAAATGTTTTGTATCTTGATAAAATTGCCCTATGTAAGTTAGAAAATCTTCCTCTGGTTCATTATAATAAGGAAACATATTCACGTCACGCTGAATCAATTTTCCATTTCGAACAAAAAAGACCTGTACACACATCCAACCCTTATCAACGAAATAACCAAAAACATCTCTATCCTTCATATCTTGATGAATAACACGCTGCTTAGTACGCAACAAACTAATTGCTTCGATCAAATCTCGATATTCAGCCGCACGCTCAAATTCCATAGTCATAGCAGCGCTCTTCATTTTTTCAGTTAATCCGTTAACAATTTTATTATCTTTACCATTAAGAAACTGTTTTACATCTTCTCTCAGACTATCCCAATAAGCTTTATTAGTTTGACAAACTGTATGTGCATTGCATTGCCCTAAATGATAATAAAAGCATACTTTATTTGCTGGATTAGTACATTTCTTAAAAGGAAAGAGCCTATCTAGTAACCGCTTAATCTCAGTTGCTGCCCCAGAATCCGGATAAGGTCCAAAATAAGTGCCATCTGATTTTTTTACTTGACGTGTAATCATAAGACGAGGATAACGTTCATTTGTTATTTTGATATATGGGTAAGACTTATCATCTTTCAATCGAATATTATACTTCGGCATATTTTCTTGGATTAAATTAATTTCCAATAATAGAGCTTCGGTATTAGATGTTGTCACAATGTATTCAAAGTCTTCAATCTCAGAGACCAAAAGTTCTGTCTTAGTATTATGACTCCCATGAAAATAACTTTTCACACGATTCTTAAGATTTTTAGCCTTACCTACATAAATAATTGTCCCATTCTTATCTTTATGAAGGTAACAACCAGGACTGTCTGGTAACAATTCTAGCTTATGTTTAATCAGTTCATTCATAGAACTATTATAACAAAATGTACTGTAATCTTTACGAAATAAATACTATTCCCCAACATCTATTGTATCTTCCAATACTTGAATAAAACCCCAATACTCCTAGTCTAAGCAATTATTTTATGTTACACTTTAAACAAGTGAATTATTGAGGAGTTTTTATGATAGACGTTGAGAATATTCTTGAAAAAATGAAACCTAACCAAAAAATCAATTACGATTGGGTCATGCAACAAATGGTTAAGCAGTGGCAAGCTAGTGATATCCGTCCGAAAATTCTGATGCATGTTTGCTGTGCTCCTTGTAGTACATATACCCTTGAATACTTATCACAATGGGCAGATGTTACCATCTATTTTGCTAATTCAAATATCCATCCTAAAGATGAATATTATCGCCGCGAATATGTTACTCAAAAATTTGTTCATGATTTCAACAAAAATACTGGATATTCTGTACAATTCTTATCAGCACCATATGAACCAAATGAATTTTTCAAAATTGTTCATGGGTTAGAAGAAGAACCTGAAGGTGGGGATCGTTGTAAAGTTTGCTATGATTTCCGTCTTGATAAGACAGCGGAAAAAGCCGTTGAACTAGGTTTTGATTACTTTGGCAGTGCCCTAACTATTAGTCCTCACAAAAACTCTCAAACAATCAATACTATTGGTATTGATGTCCAAAAAATTTATGATACTCAGTATCTTCCTAGCGACCTTAAAAAAAATAAAGGTTACCAACGTTCCGTTGAGATGTGTAAAGATTATGATATCTACCGACAATGTTACTGTGGGTGTATCTTCGGTGCTAAAGATCAAGGGATAAATCTTCTCCAAATCAAAAAAGATGCGAAAGCTTTCGTGAGTGATAAAGACGGCAAAGAAGAATTTCCTAATATACGCTTCACATTTAATGGCAAGTCAATGTAAATGATAAAAAAAGACTTAGTAAAGAACTAAGCCTTTTTGGTATAAATCTTGTCAAACTTTAATAATACAACTTCTTAATCTTTTGCAGACGTTGGTTTAGAAATAGACCACAAACAAAAATACCTGTGATTAAACCAATCCAATAGGCAAACGGACCTAACTGGCTATTTTTTTCTAAGATAACCGCTAATGGCAAAGCACATAACCAATAAGAGCCCGCACCGATCATAAATGGTTTTGTTGTATCCTTATAGCCTCGTAAAATCCCCTGTACAGGAGCTGCATAAGCATCTGCAAACTGGAAAAAGAGACTATAAGTTAGGAATTGAGCTGTAATAGCGACAAAGTGAGGGTCACTATTATACATTGCTGCTACATTCTCACGAAATAGAAATAAAAATAGTAAGGTTCCTGATGTAATCCCTACCGCTGTTAAGCGTCCTATCCTACTATAAGTGTTTGCGTCCTGAATGCGCTCTGCCCCTACTTCAAACGATATTGTAATAGCTAGAGCAGTGGAAATACTTAAAGGAAAGGCATACATTAATGATGAAAAATTCATAGCAGCCTGATGTGCTGCAATAATGATTGAAGAAAATTTTGCCATGAATAAGCCTACTACTGCAAAAATTGCAACTTCTGCAAAAATTTGTAAACCAATCGGTAATCCCAATCGAATATCTTCAATAATCAAAGGAGCTTTTATTCTTTCCAGAGTCCATATATGATATGTTTTAATTTGAGGATGAAGTGACATCACAATAATAATAACAATAAAAATAGCCCAATAAGTTAAAGAAGTTCCAAGACCTGCCCCCGCACCTCCTAGTCTAGGCATACCAAATTTACCGTAGATAAGCATATAATTAAAAAATGAATTAAAGGGTAGAATTAAAAGCATCAGATACATAGATAACCTTGTTAACCCCAATGCATCAAAGAATGAACGGCAAATGCTAAACAACACCAGCGGCATGATTCCAATCAACATATAATTTAAATAACCACGACCAACTGCTAGAACTTCATCTTCTAAACCCAAACTCCCCAAGACAGGTTGAGCAATAAATTGCATGATTAAAAATAATATTAAGGACAGTATCAAACCTAAATATAGAAATTGATGAAATTCTGTGCGAATTTGTTCTTTATTTCCTCTACCCAAATGTTGACCAACTACTGGTACTAATGCTGAAATCATACCTACTAATAAAGCGAAAAACGGAGTCCATAAATTACTAGCAGTTGACACACCTGCCAAATGTAGCTGACTATACTGTCCAGTCATAACCGAATCAATAAAAGTAGCTGAAAAATTAGCAAATTGATAAATCAATACTGGGATAAATAATTTCAAAAATAAAACAAATTTTTCCTTATTTGTCTGAGTTTGATACATCTTTTTTCTCCTTTTCACCTTAATCAATTTATTTTAGCTTAGCTAGGATACTCTGTCAATGCTATTTAAAAAGGTTGAGAAATAATCCTCAACCCCATTTTAGCTAAGCTCAGTATTGATTTGCCATGTCATACCATATTTGTCAGTCACATTTCCATAAGCTGGACTCCACGGAACTGCTTGTAGAGGCATTTTAATGTTCATTGCATCTCGAGAAAGCTTATTGAATAACTCTTGCGCTTCTTCTACAGATTCCACAATTAAAGCTGCTGTCATATTTTGTCCAATTTGAAAATCAAAAATAGGATTATTGTCAGAAAGTTGCATTCGAATACCATCAATATTAAATTGAGCGTTCATAATTAAATGTTCAAGTTCTGGCGAACAATCTGGCCAACCCTGTGCAAAAGTTGTGACGTGTTCTGCTTTTGTATTAAAAGCCTCTTCATAAAATGTAATAGCTTCGGCCCCACGACCATTAATATTCATATAAATTTCAATTGCTTTCATTACCATACCTCACTTCATATTATCCAACCAACGCTGCATCAGAGTTTCATTTTCCCCTTTTAGGGTAAAATAAGAACCACGTATTATACCTGCGAGTTTTGACTTTTGACGAGCAAACTTAAACTTGTCCGCTAATTCAATAGGAATATCCATTCCATCTGATAATTTTAAACCTACAGCTCTCTTTTTAGGATTATCTAATTCATATAAAATATTAATGGCTAAACCATCCTCATAGAAAACATGTGTCCATAAAATACGATTCTCTAAAAAAAGCTGTGAAATCTCTAAAGGCTTTGCAGCAAAAACAAGGTTACGTTCATTTTTTAGAAGGTGATTAATATCTGCCATCAATTCTGGATAGTCTGATACTGGAAATGTTTCGTAGGCTACTTTGAATTTATTCCAGAAATAGCGAGCTTCATTTGCACGCAAACCAGCCAAGGCTTCTGCCACTGGAGAAGTCTCCAAACCTTTAGTTGAAACGGTTTTAAAGTCGATAATCATGTTCTTTCCTTTTTGATTAAAATCTTCGATAATTTAGTATACTCTTTTTTGAAGAAAAAGTACATTCTAATCACTTATAAAAAGTAGTACATTTAGAACACTACCACCTCAGTAATTTCTTGACCTTTCTCTACTTAATACTTATAATTAATCTAGACTTAATGTCAAAGCATCAATCAAGGTGTAAACCTGATTCACCTAAAAAGCTGATGGAGCTAAACATGACCAAAAAGATATTCTTATTTATCTGCGCTACTCTTTTAGTAGGAATAGCCTTATATACACCAACAACTTCTATTTTTAATCATAACAACGTTTATGCTGCCACCAAGAAAGCAAAAATTAAATTTAATAAAACTCAAAAAAAAATTGTCAAAAAAGCAAGAGAATATGCTAAGTCTGGCCATATGTCTAAAGATAGTATCATTGAAAAATTAAAAAAGGATTCTAAGAAATATCGTCAAGAAGACATCAACTTTGTGATTAATAACCTCAAGGTTGATTACAAAAAAAATGCCTTGATTTCTGCCAAAATTTATTCAAAGACCATGAATTTATCTAAACAATCTATCTTTGAACAGCTCTATTCGGAGTCTCCAGATAAGGCAACCCACTCTGATAAATTTACAAAAGAAGAATCCCAATATGCTATAGACCATCTCAAAGTAGATTTCAAAGAAAATGCTCTTGAGACTGCTAAAAGTTATCAAAGTAGTTCTTCTTTATCCAAAGAAGAAATCTATAAACAATTGACATCTACGCTGGGCGATAAATTCACAAATGATGAAGCCCAATATGCTGTAGATCATTTGAAATGATGACATACCAATAGTCTATCCTTATGTAATAGAATTGATAGCTTATGCTAATATTCCAGCTGTAAAATAGCAAGAACCCTCCTAAGTTCATTAAGACTTAGGAGGGTTTTTATCAATATGAATAGGTTACACTAAACTAGACAGAAATTATA